>JBAXFO010000144.1:0-9008 GCA_037139885.1 Planctomycetota bacterium | reverse complement strand
CGGAGCGTTTTACGCGGTCGATGAAGTGTCGACCGTTTCCGAAGGGATCTTCCCGACTCGCCAGCGCGGGCCGAAACTTGTGCCGTCCGTGTTGCATTCGCTGCTGCGCCGCAATGTTCAAGAAGAAACAAGCCCTGGGATGAGGTACGCCGAATCCCAGGGATGAATGCGAGAAATTCCGAGACCCGAGACGAGTAAGAGTAGGAGTACGAAAAGACGCGAGGACGATTGCGATGACGAGCAGGATTATGAGAATGCCGATCTGTTCCTAATCCTGCTCGTCATCGTCGGGTCTTGCGATCTTCGCATTCATCCCTGGGATGCGGCGTACCTCATCCCAGGGATTGGAAATTACGCGCCGACGAGCGAACCTTCGGCGCGTTTCTCGAGCACATTTTTGAGCCGATTGCGAGCGACGTGCAGCCGGCGCTTGATCGTGCCGACGGGCGTTTCGAACGAACGGCTCATCTGACGAAGCGATTGGCCGCGGATGTAGAACGCGACGAGGGTGTCGCGATCGAGCGGCTTCAGTTCGTCCAAACCTTCCCAGAGTTCGCCGCGGGTCTCGGCCGCCATGAGTTGATCGAGCGGACCGGCGTTGCGGTCGGCCGTCTGCTGGAGCAGATCGGGTTCGCGCGAGGTCAGCCGCTTCGAACGGGTCAGGCGGTTAAGGGCCATGCGGACGGTCATCTGCCGCAACCAGCCGGCGAAGCACGCCAAATCGCGAAGCTGTCCGAGCTTGGCCTGGGCGTGAATGAACACATCCTGGGCCAGTTCGGTCGCCTCGTGAGTGTCGCGCAAACGCGACATGGCGATGGCGTACACGGTCGACTGGAACTGCTCGACGATGGCGCCGAACGCGTCGCTGTCGCCGCGCTGGGCGCGAACGAGCAAATCATCCAAAGGGATCATGATCATGAAGACACCGATTCCGGTTCCGCGCCGGGATACGACGGTTGCGCCAGAGCGCAGGCATCGTCGGGCCGCAGCGCGACAATTTCAGCACGAGGAGTTTGCGACGCCAAAGCACAGCAGAAGCCCAATGTCCGCGCGGTTTTCGCGGAACGGGCGCTCGATGCGGCGTCATCTCGGGAGTAACGAATCGTGCGTGAGATGACGTCCCTAGCAAGCGGCGGACCGGGCGGCCCGTGAGCGACTCGAACTCATCATTGCGAACCAGCGTTCGAATAATGTCGGTCGCCCCGAGAGACGTTTAGGATCTCTCGGCTTGGGGGACGTTGGAACCGGATACGCCGTGGTTTGCTCCGTGGCATGAGCAAGAATCACGACATTGCCGGCGCCGACGTTCCCCTGAAACAGGGGGCCGTTCTGATTCGCACGAGCGGTCACGATTTGCAAAGCCATGATCAAACCCTCCGACGTATTGACGTGAGGAGCCCACACAGGGGCAGAATTCAAACCCGCCAGACCGAACACGGCCTGGCATTCGACTCTCGGACACTTCTTCGACGAACAAGGTTCGCGAAAGATTGCGTTTTTTGATGCAAACGCGATGCCGGGTTGTTCGTTGGGACGCAAGAGTCGATTTGGACGATGGTTGTGGCTCGCTATCAAAATCCGCTCGTCGCGAATTTTTACGCAGTTCGCGGAATCGTACAACGGTCTGCGGCAAAATCGCGCATCGCCAGGGAGTTCGGCATCCGAGATTTCGCCGTGGGTGACGAACGCTCCTAACTCGGAGCCACCCCCGAACGCACATTTCTCCTTCTTCATTTTCTCGCGCCTTGGAACTTCCGAGGGGGTCCGTTAGAATAGGTTGATTCACCGCCGGCGGAACCGGAGAGGGATGAGCCATCGAATCGCACAACATGTTTCCTCGTTCCCAAACGAACGGAGGCGGCGATGCCTCCTAATTCGCTTTTGCGGCCGTTACCTGTCGATATCATCTTGTTTGCGATTCCGCTGTTGATCGGCGTTGGGGCGTTTTTCCTGGGGCGTTATTTCCATCGCTGGTCGATTGCCGTGCGGTCCGGGCTGATCGTGCTCACCGTGGCCGCGATCTTATTGGCCTGGGGAATCTTGTTTCATTCGATCCCTCGGCCCATCGACTTGACGTTTTCGTATTTCGGCGGCGTGATCGTAATCTTGTGCTGGATCATTCTCGGTGTGATTGGCATCTCGTGCGCCACGCCCGATGTCGGGACCGACCTTGTGCTTCGCATCGTCGTCTCGATTCTGCCGCTGGGGCTGATCGCGGTCGAGACGGGGGGGAGTTTGTGGTTTCGCTACAAGAACACGGAGCTCTGGGCGAATCGGCCGCGCGAGAGCGGGATGATGACGCAATCGACGGCGAAGACATGCCTCCCCGTCGCGGCGGCCATGCTGCTGCATCAATATGGCGTCGATGACGTGAGCGAAGGGGAGCTCGCGTACCTGGGCAACACCTCGTTTTTCGGCACCGACAATCATGTGATGGCCCGCGCGATCACGCGCAAGCTGGGCAAACGCGGCGTTCGCGCGGAAACGATCCGCACGAACTACGACGATATGGTCGAACGCGAAGCGCCATTCATCGCCCAGGTGCAACTCGAACACATCGGCAATCATGCCGTTCTCATCCGTAGAATCACGCCGCACACGCTCGTCTGGATCGATCCCCTCAAGGGCTACGAAGAGCACGTCGAACCGCATCTCTTCAAATTGGTCTGGACCGGGGCGGCGATCGTCGTCGACGGGATGGCTCCCCGCCCGGAATTGGCGCCGGCGAAGTGATTGGTTCGCTACGGAACGCCGATCACGACCCATCCATGGCGACGAGTTGATTTTCCGCAATCGCGCCGTTGCCTGGCGGCGTCGTGATCGGGATGGGAATCTCGGCGACGCTGGGCAGGATCGGCACGTCGGGCATCAGCCGTGGCGGCGGCAGCGAGCGGTCGAGGCGCGGCGACCAGACAGCCAGGCATTCGCCGCGCGTGAGGGGATGGTTGCCGAAGAGGACGCGTTCGGGGTCCCAGATCAAGACGGAGATCGAGGGGTCGACATCAGGCGTCTCGTTCGGCTCGCCATCGGGGCGGAGGTCGACGTTCAATTCTTTGCCATGCCGATCGGCGGGCCAGATCACCAGGCCTTTTTCGCTGAAATCGAAGCGGTCGAGGGGCGAGGGCAGGCTCGCGCGGATCTGTTCGGAGACCAGATCGACTCCGGCATATTTGTAAAGCATGATGAGAGCGTTGTGCAGATCGGCCTGAGCTTCGCTCGAAAGCGAGACGAGCCACGGAGCGGGACTGATGTCGGCGGCGATCCAGCCCGCTCGGTTTTCCAAAATGGCGAGCAGGGGTTGCTCGGGAAAATTCGGGTGTGCGAGGTGGAAGCGGATGCGATTGATGGAGAGGTCGACGTGGTGCGTGGTCAACGCCTGGCCGCGCCAGGCGGACGATTGTTGCAGGAGCGCCGAGAATTCGCGGTTCATGAATTTGAGAAGCGATTCTTCGATCTCCGCGAGCATGGCCCGATATTGGCGCACGGCGCTGTAGTTGCCCGTCGGAATGGCTTGCGCCTCGGCATGGCGGATCTTGGCGAAGAGCTTGGGGATAGTTCCTGAATAGAAGCCGGGTTGAAAGTAGCCGCGAATGGTTTCGCCATGCGAGCCGACGGGGACCGGTTCGAGAGTCTGCCGACGATTGGCCCGGAAGAGAGACCAGTTTTCCTTCATTTCCCAGAAGATGAACCCGAACGCATCGGGGAGCCAAAAAACGATCCACCAGACGAAGACTTCGGTGAGGACGCCGCCGAGGAAGGGCTGGACCGCGCTCGCGAGCGCCGGTTTGACGACGGGCACGAGCGGGATCCAGAACTTCGTCGCCACCGTCACGACGGGGAACTTGAGCGGGTTGAAACAGGGCTCGATGAGGACGACGAGGTTGAAACGGGCCAGATACGAGATCGGCATCCAGATGAGCGTGGCGATCGAGCGCAGAAAGACGCGCGAGTTGCTTTCGCCGCCGCGAAACCGGAGCCATTCGTCGACGGTGAAGAGGCCGCCTTCGATCGTGTTGAGAATCTGTTTGAAGATGCGTTCGATGAAGCGAATCAAACCGGGCAAGAGACCGGCGCGGAGCAGGTGGAAGAAATCGGAGAACGTCTTGATGAGCGATTGGCCGATGGCTTCGCCGGGACGCGAGTTGATGAGGAAGTTCGCCGCCAGAAAGCAAAGCAAGACTTCGAGAGGTTCGTTGCGAAATCTCGGCACGAGCGACACGAGCACGGCTGTCACGATGCCGGGCTTGATCACGTACCAGGAGAAAAGCTGGAACGCGGTGCTGCTCAGGAGATGGTTCAAGGTGTCGTGCCGAGCGACCCAGAGGGGGAAGTCGACGAAGCCGCGGCGCAGGCCGCGAATGCCGGTCCGGCCCAATTCGACCAGATTGCCGCGCAGGGCGTGCGAGTGGATCAAGCCGAAGATGATGACCGAGAACGCCACCCAAAGCGAGATGCTGGCGAGGTTGAAAAAGCTGCTATGCGTGACGACCTCCGTCGGTGCGTCGACTTCGAACGGCGCGGTCCGTTCGGGCCCCTGGAGATGAAAGATGCGGATGAGCGCGAAGGCGATGATGAAGCCGCCGCCGACGGGGACCGTAACGTACCGCGTGAACAAGCGGCCAAGCTTCGTGCCGAAGTTGAGGGCGGTGAAGCGTTCGAGCCAGCGAAGATAAAACTCGCCCGGACGATAGACGCCGTCAAGCACGGTCGCCAGACGGCGGTCGAGGCGGATGAGCGGGTCGCCGCGAATGAAATCTTGCGGCTCGGTCAGATCGGGGAGTTTGAGCTGGTTCCGCGAAATCGTGTCGCGTAGATCGCTGAACGTGAGAAAACCGGAATCGATGACACGATCGAGGATCTCCTCGACCATCTTCGAGAACGCGACCGATTCGAGTGGGTTCTTGGCGGCCAGACCGACGTCTTGCAGAGCATTCGTGACCAGCGGCCGAAAGCGGAGGCGGACGCGATTTTCCGTGCGTTGCAAGGCGCGCTGTAGCAGCGTTTCGAGTTCCTTGCGATCCGTGTCGGAAAGCCGGGCCGCGGTGAGATTCGGCACGGCTCCGCGCAGCGTCCGCGTGATGCGCACGAGACGCTGGCTGGGCAGGGGCCGTTTGAGCGGGCGACGGCCGGCGGACATGATGTATTCGACGACGTCGAGTTTATACATCTCGCGTTCGTGATCGAGGCAGATGTTTTGCAATTCATAGAGCAGCGCCGCTTCCGGAGGCCGGCTTCCCTGATCGGCCTTATCGAGCAAAATGGGCAGCAGTCGGCTCCAACCGTTCACCTCGTCGTCGGGCAATTCGAGAGCGTCTTTAAGGCGATGGACCACGTCCGCGAGAATGCGTTCGGCTTGCTTGCGCGTTTGAAACGCTTCGTCCGCGGGGGCGACGCGCACCGCCCGCTGAAGCTGGATGGCCGCCTGCACCATGTTGCCCTGTTCGAGAGCGTTGCGGCTGCTGCCTTCGAGGTCGCGGAAGAACTCGTTGGCTTCGGACGTCGTCTCCTCGGCGGCGACGATCGGATCGGGGGCGTGGGGCAGACGCGTTTTCCGCAGCAGAGCGTCGGAACCGAGATCGCCTTCGAGAAGATCCTTGATCTGTTGCGGGTCGGTCAGGCCGGGGAAGAAGCTGGCGAGCAACGTCGGAGCGAAGTGAAACAGTTCGAGAAACGTGGCTGCAAACTCGTCGAAGACAGCTCGATCGCGAGCGTCCGCCATCAAAATGTTTTCCTGAGTGAGGATCAACTGGATCTCTTCGAAAGCCGTGGGGCCGATGGCTTCGATATGATCGCGGAGCCGGGCGGGAGTGAGGGTGCCGTCTTCCCAGCAGCGATCGACGGCTTGATGAACGGTCGCGTGAAAGAGTTGCCGCCAAAGCTGGAGGAGTACGGTCTTCTGCTTGTCGCGGAGGAGATTTTCTTCGTCGGGCCAGCTCAGCAGGATGACGGTTGCGGGCAGCACTTGATCGGCGGCGAGAACGAGGTCGGCCTGATCGACATGGCGGAAGAGCAAGGTGCGGTCGACGATCCACGACTGCGCGTGCGGCACCGACCAAACCATGCCGGAAAGTTTGAGAATGTGCCGAATGATCGCTTCCATGACCCGTGGCGGAACGAGAACGGCCGCCGGTTCGACGGACGTCAAAGTTCGTTGCAGCTCGGAAAGGTTCATTCATCGTCTCCGGGCAGAGAGCCATCAGACATGATACCGAGGCGCGCCAGACGTTCGCAAGATGTCAGGAAGAGTTTACCGAAAGGGAACGGGCGGTCCGAGCGTTACAACCCAACCCCGCCATGGACTTGCCCCACCGCCAGCAGTCCCCCGGCGCCTTCGCAACGCGCATGCGTGGCGTTGGACGCCGCAACGCGTAGCGTCGTGCTTGGTCCCACCGTTTCCGCGATCGCTCGCCCGTCCGTGAAAACCTGTAAACGCTCCAGCGGCGTGGCGCACGTCGCTTCGACCGCGCCGCCCGACAGCCTCGTGAAAATCGGCCCGTTCGTCACGAACGATCGCCCCGCGCGCAAGGCTTCGATCCAGCTCGCGTAATCGAGCGGCCCGGGGACATGCACGTAAGTCCGCCACGCTCCCAACAAGCCGCGATTCGATTCCTTGCCGCTCCCCGCGACCAGCGGCAGCTTGAAGCCGCGCGCCTGAGCGGCGAACCACGGCTCCAGCGGCACGTGCGGATGAAAGCGAATCGCATCGACGCGGCGCAGGAAGTCGGCGTCGACTAACTCCGGCACGGGACCGTTCGCCAAACGCAGCAACCAATCGTCGGCGATCACCAGGCCCTTCTTGCGATGCGCTTGATCGCACCAATCGATGAGCGACCACTTTTCGCCGACTTGAAACGAGAGCGGATAAACCGTGCGATGGGTATTGAGCAGCAGCAGTCGGCCCTGCGGACTTTGATTCGCCGTGTTGACCACAACCATGTGCCCCGGTTTCGCGAGAGCCGGTTGTTGGCCGCTATACGCAGAAATGTTGACGATCGAGCCGGGCTGTTCGCGAACGAGCAGGTCGACGACGGCGAGATCTTGCGCCATCGCCTCCAAGAGAGCGGCATGCGGTGACATTTCGTAGGCGCAAATATCGCCCGCATGCCAGCCGTCGGCGGCCCGATCGGTCCAGCGCTCCATGACGAAACGCAGCGACATCTTGCCCGGATGGAGCACGATGTCTTCATCGAACGGCTTGAACTCCGGCCCTTTGCGCGCCTGGATTTTGAGCGGGCCCGGCGGCAGGGCGATTTCGCAGGCGCCGTCGATGATCGCCCAGGGACCGTCGTCCAGCAGAACATTCGCCCCGACATCGACGCCCGGTTCGGTGGCGAAGCAGGTCAGTCGGCCAAAGGGGGCATGGTACGCGCCGCTCGCATCGGTGACGCGGACCCGCACCGCGGTCGGCTTTCCCGCGGCGTCGTTGAACCGGAGATGAACCTGTTGCAGCGGACCGCTCACTGGTACGTCGCTCCGATGGCGTCGCAGATTTTCTTGAAGGCGGCGATCGCCTTGGGGAAGAGATCGGGGCCCGTGACTCCGCCGGTTGGGCCACCGCCGAGCAGATGAGGTTCCATGGTCGCGAAGCCGGTGTAGCCGCGCTGGACGGCGTCGGCGGTCGATTCGCGGATGCGGCCTTCGCCCTCGCCCGGAATGGAGCCGTGCGGAGCGCCGGCCTTCCAATCTTTGATGTGCAGATGGACGACCCATTCGCGCGACTTGAGCCAGCCTTGCCATGGATCGTAGCCGCAGAAAACGAAGTTGGCGGCATCGTACGCGGCGCCGACCACCTCGGGCCCGAACGACGCCCGCAGATGCGTCATCAAATCGACGACGCGATCGGGAGCGTCGCCATAGATGCGATGCTCGTTTTCATGAACCAGACGCACGCGATGTTGCTCGGCCCGTTCGCAAAGCTGATCGAGCCGGCTCATCACTTCCGTGCGGTAGGGGGCCCAGTTGCCGTCGAAATTGTCGGGGGGATAGAAGCTGAAGACGCGGATGTTACGCGTGCCGAACTTTTTCGCGAGATCGATCGCCCGCTGAAATTTTTCGAGATGCGGCCCGAACGGCTCATCGATTTTCTGCTTGCCGATGGGGGAGCCGATGGCGCTCAGGCCGAAGTTGTTCGCCTTGAGCAGGGCCTGAAATTCGTTGATTTGCAGGTCGGTGAGGGCGAGCACATTGGTGCCCAGAATCGAACGAAATTCGATGTGGTTGACAGCGCTGGCCTTGAGGACATCGATCTGAATCTTCGGATCGGGAGAAATTTCGTCGGCGAACGCACTGATCGTTAACATGAGCGGCCTCGGGGAAGATACGGTTGGTGAGGAAAATGATATGCCGAGGCAGGAATTTCGGCTGGGGAGAAAAAGACCCGCCATTTGCCGAAATCTGAGGAGTGGCGTTGCTCGGCGGATTCCGCCCGAAGGAGTAGCGCTCACCTGTGGCTACTGCGTCGTCCAAGCGAAATTGTCGGGTTCTGAGGCCATCCCTGGAAGCCCGACGCGTTTCTCAAAATCGTGCGAGGCGAACTCGCCGGCCCGATCGTATTCCGCGGCGTCATCAACGAATCGACCCCGCGCCTTGAACCTCTATCTCGCCGGGCCATGAACGCCGCTCCCAAGCGAGTCCTTACGGGAATGGGAGCGTCTGCGAATTCCAACGGAAGATTTCTTTTTGCAGGCTTGCACCGCCGCCTCTTGTCGGTGATGATCAAACTCTGCTGCCCGAGGATCTCATTCCTTCCGCCGCGTTGGCTCATGCTGCAGCGCCGCCCGTGGCGCGGCATGAACTCTCTATCAATCCCAACAGGAGAATGCTTCATGAATCGTGCATGTCGATTGGTCGCGTTTGGCGCGATGTGTCTCGGACTGAGTCTGGCCGTCAACCGCGGCTCTGCTCAGGAAACGAAAAACGCTGAAAAGAAGAACCCGGCGACGACGCTCATCAACCGCGATGTGCCCCGCCACAAGCAGTTTCTCGAAATCGCCAAGAAGGGGGACGTC
>JBAXFO010000143.1:0-9044 GCA_037139885.1 Planctomycetota bacterium | reverse complement strand
CTTAAGGGTTTATCCCGCCGGGACAAGCCCGGCGGCTCGCCTCAACCGAAAATTTTTTCTGGTTGACGCTCTAGCGACGCTTCGCGTCTTCCGGAAGAAATGGCAATGAATGCGGTCATCGACCGTTAACCCGTCCATGGTGTCTCGTGTCATCGTTCAAAAAACGCATCGAAGAACTCCGGCGTGACATTCGGCGCCACGACCATCTCTATTACGTCGACGCTCGCCCCGAAATCTCCGACCGCGAGTACGACCGCCTTTATGCCGAGCTCAACGAACTCGAAGCCGCCCATCCCGACCTAAAAACTCCCGACAGCCCCACGCAGCGCGTCGGCGGCGAGCCGATCGAAGGTTTCGTCACCGTCCGCCATCAAGAGCCGATGCTGTCGATCGACAACACCTATTCGGCCGAGGAGCTGCGCGAGTTCGATCGGCGCGTCCGCAAACTCGTGCCCAATGAAACCATCGACTACATCGTCGAACTGAAAATCGACGGCGTCGCCATCTCGCTCATTTACGAGCAGGGCCAATTCACCGCCGGGGTCACGCGCGGCGATGGCGAGGTGGGCGACGATGTCACGCATAACCTTAAAACCATCCATGAAACCCCGCTCGCCATTCCCGTCGACGCCGCGCGCATCGAGGTTCGCGGCGAAGTCTATATGAATCGCGCCGACCTCGCTCGCATCAATCGCGAGCGCGCCGAGGAGGAACTCGAACCGTACGCCAATCCGCGCAATCTGGCCGCGGGATCGCTGAAACTGCTCGATCCGCGCGAATGCGCGAAGCGGCGCCTGCGCTTGTTTACTTATTCGCTGATCGCCCGCGATGGCGTCCCCTTGAAGTCCCATCGCCAATCGCTCGACTTGCTGAAGTCCTGGGGCTTTCCGGTCAACGCGCATATCGAGTCGTTCGATACGATCGACGCGGTCATCGACTACGCGACGAGTTGGGCGGATCGGCGTGCGGATTTGCCGTACGACACCGACGGTCTGGTGATCAAGGTGGACGACCTCGATCAACGCCGCCGCCTCGGCATGACGGCGAAATCGCCGCGCTGGGTGGTGGCGTTCAAATTCGCCGCCGAGCAAGGCCTGACCCGGCTCATCGATATCACGCTGCAAATGGGCAAGCACGGCACGCTCACGCCCGTGGCCCACCTCGAACCCGTCCGCCTCGCCGGCACGACCGTGCAGCGGGCGTCGCTGCACAACGCCGAGTTCGTCGCCAGCAAGGACATCCGCATCGGCGATATGGTGGTCGTCGAAAAGGCGGGAGAAATTATCCCGTATATCGTGCGTTCGGAGCCTGCGGCGCGCACCGGGGCGGAGAAGGCGTTCGCCTTCCCCGAAACGTGTCCCTTTTGCGGAAGCCCTCTCCAGCGGGACGGGGCGTTCTTCCGCTGCACGAACGGCGGCGAGTGCATCGTCCAACTCAAGAAGCGGCTGCGTGCCTTCGCGACGCGCGGCGCGATGGATATCGAAAATCTCGGCGTGAAAATCATCGATCAACTCGTCGACGCCGGTCTGGTGAAATCGCTGGCCGACATCTATCGCCTCACGCTCGCCCAACTTCTCGAACTGGAACGCATGGGCGAGAAGTCGGCCACCAATCTTTTGGAAGGCATCGAAGCGAGCAAAAGCCGGGGTCTGGCGCGCGTGCTCGCGGGCCTCGCGATCGCGCATGTCGGCGAGACCGTGGCCGATCTGCTCGCCCAAGAATTTCTCTCGATCGACCCCCTCATGGAAGCGTCGACGGAGAAACTGTCATCGATTCATGGCGTCGGCCCCGTGATGGCGGAAGACATTCACGCTTACTTCCAAAACGAATCGAGCCGGCGACTGATTCACGACATGCGCGAGTTGGGCGTCGTCCTGACCGAAGTCCAACGCCAACGCGTCGCCAACGCGGTCGGCGATCTCACGGGCAAGACCGTCGTCGTCACCGGCACGCTGCAGAAGTACGGCCGCGACGAAATCGAAGGCCTCATCCGTTCGCGCGGCGGCAAACCGTCGGGCAGCATTTCGAAGAATACTTCCTATCTGGTCGCCGGCGAGAAGGCGGGGAGTAAATTGGATAAAGCGAAAGCGCTCGGCGTTGTGGTCTTGACGGAAGCCGAGTTCGATTCGCTGCTTGGGATTACATCTTAAAGACGATTTGAACCACAGAGACGCAGAGGGCACAGAGAGTTTCCATAGATATTTGAAGATCTCACGCAGGAATCCGTGGCGGCGATTGGCGATCATGCCGCGCCTCTCTGTGCTCTCTGCGTCTCTGTGGTTGAAATCGTATTTATGTCACATAAGCGCCGCGACAGCCTGGAACATCTCCATGAAAGTTCTTATCAACGCCGAACGCATCCAGCATCGCATCGTCGAGTTGGCGGCGGAAATCACTCAGGACTACAAGAAGTCGCCGCTGACGATTGTCGGCGTCCTCAACGGCAGCTTGATGTTCCTTGCCGATCTCGTGCGGCACATCCAGCATCCGTTGCAGATCGGTTTCATTCAGGTTTCGAGCTATCGCGGGACGGCCACCGAAGCGGGTGAACTCCATTTCGGGGCGGAGATTCTTCCCGACCTCAAGGGGCGGCACGTCTTGGTGCTCGACGATATTCTCGATACCGGGCAAACGCTGACGCATCTGGTCAAACACTTCCAGGCCCGCGGCGTCGCGTCGCTCAAATTGGGGGTGCTCTTGCGGAAGCTCGGACGGCAAACCGTGGCGTGCGAGCCCGATTATGTTGGGTTTGAGATTCCAGACCACTTTGTCGTGGGCTATGGGCTCGATTTCAACGATGAATTTCGGCATCTGCCGTTCATCGCGGATTTGCCGGCGGATTTCAGCGAACCGTCGCTGTTCGATTGGAGCGAACGCGGTCGGTGAATCCACGGGGGGAGGCATCGGCGCCAAGCGGTCGGTTTGTCAATCGGTGCGGAAGCGGCTTTGGGCTTTCGACCAGTCGCCCACAGTGGCATCGAGCGCGACCGTGGTGCGATCGCGCCACACTTGCAGGCGGATCTTTTGGCCGATGGGCAGGCCGCTGATCAAGTTGATGAGATGGTTTTCGTTGCGGATCTCCACGCTCTCCACATTCAAAATCACATCGTTGACGCGCAGGCCGGAATTGGCGGCCGGCGTTTCTGGGTACACTTTTTCCACCAGCGCTCCGGTCACTTTGCTCAGGCCGAGTTTCAGCGCGTCGTTGGGTTCGAAGCCGGACGAGAGTTGCATGCCGAGGTAGCCGCGTTGGATGGCGCCCTGGGCGAGCATTTGCGTCATGACGCGTTTGACGAGGTTCACGGGGATGCTGAACGCGACGCCGCTGTTGCTGCCGTTGTGGCTGGCGATGGCGGTGTTGATGCCGATGACGTCGCCTTGGAGATCGATGAGCGGACCGCCGGACGAGCCGGGATTGATGGCGGCGTCGGTCTGGAGAAATTCCTTAATGCGGATGGTGCTGCCCAGGCTCACCTGGCCGCGATCGCGGGCGGAGATGATGCCGTGCGTCACGGTTTGGCTGAGGCCGAACGGACTGCCGATCGCGATGACCCAGCGGCCCACCTTCGCGGTGTCGCTGTTGCCCAAGGTCGCGGCGGGCAGATTCTGGCCTTCGATGCCCAGGAGAGCGATGTCGGTTTCGGGATCGGTCCAGGCCTGGGTGGGGCGGAAGATTTTGCCGTCGGCGAGGTGGATGGTGATCTGGTCGTTGCGAGCGCCGGCGATCACGTGATTATTCGTAAGGACATAATAGCCCGGCCGCGACTCAAGTTTCACGATGACGCCCGAGCCCGATTCTTCTTGCGGCTTATTCTTGTTTACGGCATTGGGCTTGGCCGGCTTGATGGCTTCGATCGACACGACGGCTGGCAGCGCGCGAGCGGCGATCTGTTCGAAGCGGTCGCTGAGGGCTTGCAGGGGGTCGGCGGAGTTAAACGACGCAGGGCGGGCGGGCGCCGTCACCGAGGGGTTTTGCGACGTGACCAAGCCGTTGCCGCCGAGGAGGGCTCCCACAACGAGGAGGACAACCCATGAGAATCGTTTCATGACACACACAACCCAGAGTGGATGCGGTTGAACCTCATCGAATCATAACGAACCCAAGGTGTCCGAGTTGAATGAAAAGCGGACGGTTCGAAGAAATCGAAGCATGTGCAGCCCGCAAATTGCGCAGGGCTTACCTGGTTTGACGCAGAAAACGCGCCAGGTTGCGTCACTTTTGCAATCCCCTCTCAAGGCCTGGGGATGAGATCGCAAGAAATCGAGTTCGTGTTAAGGCGGGCGAAATCTTCCGCCGATATCGATTGTGATGATTGCTCCCACAAAATCCGCCGTGCGTCTCTCTCTCACTTGCGTATGGCTCCTGGCGTTCTTGCTGGCTGGGCCGGGCTGCACGCGACACTTCTATCGGGATCGGGCCGACAATCAGGTCGAGCAGGTGCTCCGCGAGAAAAACGTCGTTCCCAACGGCAAGATCGAGAATTTCCATGTTTACCCCGATTCGCGCGCCCGCTTCGCCGATCCGACGAATCCCGATCGCCCGCCGATGCCGCCGGACGATCCGCTCTCGAAGGTGATGTCGCCGACGCCGCAGAAGCCCGGCCATGCGGGCGTCGCCCGCGTCGAGGGCAAGGGTTATCTCGCATTGATGGATGCGTGGGACGAACACAATCGGCAGACGCGACGACCGGTGACAGGCGATCTCTCCGAGGAATCGTCGATCGTCGATCTCTTCCAGCGCAAGAGGGCGTTGCCGACGTCGGAGGATTTGGCGCCGCGACCGCTTGGCCCCGATGGACTGCCCCTGCCCTATCTGCTCAAGCTCGATCAAGCCGTGGAGTTGGGCATTATCAACAGCCGCGAATTTCAAAATCGCCGCGAAGATCTCTACTTGCTCGCCTTGCCCGTGACGTTCGAGCGTTTCGGTTTCGCGGCTCAGTTTTTCGCGGCCGAGCAGATCGTCCGCGAACGAACGGGGTCCGAACTGCCCGCCGGCCAGGGCGATCGCTGGCGCGGCGACGGCGCCGCCGGCTTCTCGAAACTGTTTTCGACCGGCGCCCTGCTCCTGTTCCAGTACGCCAATCAAACCGTCATCAATTTGTCGAACTCGCGCAATCAGTCGACCTTCGTCAGCACGTCGGCTCTGAATCTCGACATCGTCCAGCCCCTTCTCAAAGGCGGCGGCAAGGCGGTCACGCTCGAACCGCTCACGCAGGCGGAACGCAATCTTCTTTACGAAGTTCGCGATTACGCCCGCTTTCGCAAGGTTTTCTTCCAATACGTTTCCGGCGGCAGCGATTTGAACGTCAATCTGCTCAGCCCCGGCGGCGGCGTCGGCGGCTCGCTCATTCCCGGCACGACGATCCTGAGCTCGGGCAATCCCGTCCGCCCGATCCTGTTGCCCTCGGCGTCGACCCGTCTCACGCTCAGCACCGGCATCCTCGCCCCCTCATCCGGATATGTACCGACGCTCTTACGTCAGGCCGCCCTCGACATCGAAAAGCAAAACTATCAACGGCTCACGAGCGTCTTCAGTCTGTTCAAGGCTTACGAAGGCGGCGGCCGCGTCTCGTCGTTGCAAGTGGGTCAGGTCGAACTGCAGATTTTGCAATCCAAATCGAACATCGCGACGCTCGGCCAGCTTTACCGCGACAGTCTCGACAACTTGAAGTTTCAGCTGGGCGTGCCGCTCGATGTGCCGATGGAGCTCGATCCGGAAATCGTCGACCCCGTTTTTCGGCAGTTCAACCGCTATGAGAGCACGATTTCGCAGTTCAACAACATCTTAAAGGAAGTCGAAAATCTCGACACGCCCGACGACGCCCCCCAGATTCGCGCGAAGTTGGCGAAGCTTCTGACAGATGCGCCGTTCGTGCGGGCGACCAAGGCGTTCCGGGTCCAGTTCCCCGAGCGATGGAAGACGTGGCAGCGGGACGTTCTGGACGATAAAGCTCTGGCGACCAAACTCACCGCCTTACGCACCGAACGCAACCGCCTGCTCGACGAAAAGCTGAATCAAGAAATCGCCGACACGAAAGTCGAAGCGAAGTTGGTCGAACGGCTCAAAATTCTCGACCGCGACGTACCGACAGGAGAATTCGAAGCCGCCCTGCGCCGACTGGAATCGATGCCGTGGAAGCTCAAGGCGAACGCCCGCGACAAGATCGAAGAATTCAACGCCACTTTCCGCGAAGTCCGCAACGGCTTCTCGGAGGTTTTGAGCGACGCCAGCAACGAACGCCTCGACCTCCTGCGTCCGCAGTGGCCGGCGCTGGCGGGCGTCACCATCGGCGATGTCGATCTGGTCAACGGCGATCTCGATCAAGGCTATTCCATAGTGAGCCAAACCGCCCTGGAGAATCGTTTCGATTTGCTGAACGCCCGGGCTCAGGTGGTGGATACCTGGAGACAAGTGGCGGTTCGCGCAAATGCCTTGCTTGGAGCCTTCAATGTCGGATATCATTTAGATAGCTCGACGCCCCCCGATGAGGCCAGGCCGCTGGCATTCGCTGGATCTCGCACCCGCCACCAGCTCTTCCTCAACTTCGAGCTCCCGTTGGTCCGCGTGGCCGAGCGAAACGCCTACCGGGCCACCTTGATCGCCTACCAGCGTGCTCGCCGGGCGCTCATGGCGACCGAAGACACCGTTGTGTCTCAGGTTCGCACCGATCTGCGTACGCTGCAGGTGCTTTCGCAAAACTTCAAGATCCAGCAGCAAGCGGTCGAACTGGCGTTCCTCCAGGTCGAGAGCTCGCTGGAAACGTTTCAGGCCCCCCCAGCTCCGGGCGGCGGCGGCGACAACGCTGCTTCCGCGGCCGCGCTGACGCAGCAGTTGCTGAACGCGTACGCTCGTCTGCCCAACGAGCAAACCAAGCTGGTGACCATCTGGCTCAACTACCAGATCGCGCGCCAGCAAATGTTCCTCGATCTCGAGCTCATGCCCCTCGATTTCCGCGGAGTTTGGATTGATGAGTACAACCGTGTCGCAACCGAGCTCCCAAGGCTCGGCGAACCCGTCCCTGTCCCCTAACCCATCCCCCCTCGCGCCCGCGTCGCCTCATGCGTCGCGGCCGAAAAAATCGGCCCTTCGGCGCCTGCTGCTGCCCCTCACCATGGGAGCTGTCGTCACCGCTCTCGCCTTGAGCTACTGGTTCGTCGTGCGCAATCGGGCCGCCGAACCCTTCACGGGCCCGGTCTGGACCGCCGCCAAGGAAAAGCTGCAGCTCTCCATCGTCGAACGCGGCACTCTCGAATCGGCCGAGAACAGCGAAATCGTCTGCCGCGTCAAGGCGTCCGCCAAGGGGAGCACCATCTCCACCACGATTAAGTGGATCATCGACGACGGCACCCAGGTCGTTCGCGGCCAAAAGCTCGTCGAGCTGGACGATTCGGGCCTGCAAGAACAGCTCAAAGATCAGAACAACAAGGTCAACGACGCCCGCGCGAAATACATCGAGGCCGAGGAAAAGGTTTCGATTCAAGACAGCCAAAACTTCAGCGACATTGAAACCGCGAAAATCAATCTCGTCCTCGCCGAGCTGGAGCTCAAGAAGTATCTCGGCGAACGCGTCGCCCTGAGCGTCTTCTCGCTCCCGGACCGCGTCGCACTTCTCAAGTTCGTCTCGCGGGACCTCGAGGGGGCCATGCGGCAGGAGATCGGCTCTTCGAAGGACAAGTCGCTCAGCGAAGTTTTGCAAACGCTCGACGAGATTGGCGGCCGCATCGAAATCGCCCGCTCAGATCGGGAACAATGGCTCGACCGGGCCTCATGGTCGATGCGCATGGTGAAGAAGGGTTACCTCAGCCGCAGCCAGGCGGAGTCCGACAAGGCGCGCCTGGATAGTTCGGAAATCGCCCTCAAGAAAGTGCAGGGCGAACTCGACATTTATCGCCAGTTCAGCGTCGAACAAAAGGTGACCGAGCTTTGGGGCAAGATCAAAGAATGCGAACGGGCCCTGGACCGCACGAAGACGCAGGCGAAATCGAAAGACGTGACCGCCATCGCCGATCGCGACTCGAAGAAGGCCGTGTTTCTGCAGGAAGAGACGAAACGACTGGATGTCGAGGAGGAAATTCGCCGCTGCATCGTTTACTCGCCGCAGGACGGCATGGTCGTTTACACCGTCCCGGACGCGAACCGCTTCGGCAGCACCGCCCAGCAAGGCATCGTCGCCCAGGGCGAACCGGTGCGCGAAGGCCAGAAGCTCATGCGGATTCCCAATTTGAACCGCATGCTCGTGAACACGCGCGTGCATGAAGCGATGGTGTCGCGTCTCAAGGGCGAGATCACCCGGCCAACGGGCTTTTCCGAATCGCTCCAGGCGGGCTTCTCCATCGGCCGCAACCCGCTCGAACTCGCGATCAACCACACGGCCTACGTCAACGACCTGCGCGATTTCTTTCGGCCCAGGGACGTCGACGTCCTTTATCGGGGCCAGAAATCTTTCGTACGCATCGACGCTTATCCGACAAAAGCGTATGCCGGGCACGTGAAGACGGTTGCGACGGTCGCCTCGGCGGCGGACTTTTTCGCTTCCGACGTGAAGGTCTATCAAACGATGGTGTCGATCGACGGCTACGTGGACAATTTGAAGCCAGGCATGAGCGCGGAAGTGACGATTATCGCCGACGAAACCAAGGAACCGGTGTTGACGGTGCCGATCCAGTCGATCCTCGGCTCCATCGCGATGGGCGCCAAACGCAAAATCTACGTCCTCGACGCCGCCAATCAACCGCAATTGGTCGACATCACCGTGGGCGCCAGCAACGACCGGATGGTTGAAGTGCTCGACGGCGTGCTCGAGGGGCAGAAAGTCGTTTTGAATCCGCGCAGTTTGATCGGCGAAAAGTCCGATCTCAGGCCCGGCATACCTGGCAAACAGCGTGGCGTCGAAGTCGAAGAAGTGAAGACCAAAAAGAACAAACGCCCCGCGGCGGTTGAAGGCGCCAAAGAACCGCGTCGCGATCCCGCCAAGAAAGACGGTTAGTTCCTCGTCCAGGCGAAATCTTCGGCGTGAGCCGGCGGGTTTATCCGGTTTATCCCG
>JBAXFO010000142.1:0-9080 GCA_037139885.1 Planctomycetota bacterium | reverse complement strand
CCGCGAGACCTATTGCGTTGACGACACGCATTGCGCGACCTGCCGCCTCGAATTCGACAAAGCCGCGGGTTGGAATCTCCCTAAGATTCACGCCTGGCTGCGCAGCCATCTCTCCGCCTTCGACGCCCGCCGCACGGTCGACGTTCAAGTTTAATTAGCAACGGCTTCGCCCGTTCGCTCCATCCGCAACACGCACGGCGAAGCGAGATAAGGACATTTGAATCCGCCGAATCGCCTTATTTCTTTTTCGTCGGCGACGGGAACATGTTGACGCCGCCCTTGATGGGGTTGGGCTGGAAGGGATTTTGTTTTTGCGGAAGCACGGAGACTTGGGCGTTCTTCGGGGGCCAGGACGGCATGGTGATGTTCGGCATCAAGCCGCCGAGGTTGAAGGGTTTGCTAGTGGCGGCGTTGGGTGAGCGGAAGGCCGTGTTCAGGTTCGACGCCCCGACGGCTTTGCTGGTGTCGACCGGCGTGAAATTGAGCGTACGCGGCGTGCCGCCCCAGACATTGGCGCCCCCCACCTGGGCCTGGGCGCTGGCGGTCGACAGCAGAACGATGGCAAGAGCGAAGCTTCGCATGGCGGTTTCCTTTCCGGTCCCTTGGAACGCCGGAACGATAGCCGCGCTGCGAGAAATGTCAACGCCGGTTTGCCCGGTCAGTTGAACAGGAAGTGGCAGATGTCGCCATCTTTGACGATGTACGCTTTCCCTTCGACGCGAAATTTGCCGGCCGCCCGAATCTCTTTCTCGCTCCGATACGTTTCGAGATCTTCGAGCGAATAAACCTCCGCCCGGATGAAACCCTTTTCGAAATCCGAATGGATCACGCCCGCGGCTTGCGGAGCGGTGGCGCCGATGGGGATCGTCCAGGCGCGGACTTCTTGCTCGCCGGCGGTGAAGTAACTTTGCAGACCGAGCACGCGGTAAGCGGCGCGGGCCAACGCAGGGAGGGCGGGCTCGGTTAAACCCGCAGCCGCCAACATCTCGGCGCGGTCGGCTTCGTCAAGTTCGGCGATCTCGGCTTCGAGCTTGGCGCACACCGGCACCACGGCCGCCCCGACTTTGTCGGCGAACGCACGCACGGCTTGCACGAGGGGGCCCTTGCCGGCCGGATCGGTTTCGTCGACATTCGCGACATACAAAATCGGTTTCGCCGTCATCAGGCCGAAGCTCGAAATGGCGTTCGCTTCGAGGGGCGGCAGGGTGAGCTTCCGCAGCGGTTGATCGGACTTGAGCTGCGCAAGACATTTCGTGATGGCGTCGACGCGGAGCTTCGCTTCTTTGTCGCCGCTCTTGGCGGTCCGTTCCGCCTTGGGCAAGGCGCTCTCGAGCGTTTGCATGTCGGCGAGCATCAGTTCGATTTCGACCGTTTCGATGTCGGCGACCGGATTGACGGCACCGGCGACATGAATGATATCGGGATCTTCGAAACAGCGCACCACTTGCAAGATCGCCTCGACCTCGCGGATATGGCTCAGGAACTTATTGCCCAAACCTTCGCCCTCGCTCGCCCCTTTGACGATGCCGGCGATGTCGAGCAGACGCAGCGCGGTCGGCACAAGCTTTTTGGGGACGATGTATTTGCTGATGCGCGCCAGGCGATCGTCGGGAACGCTGACGACCCCTTCGTTCGGTTCGATGGTGCAGAACGGATAGTTCGCGCTCTGGGCCGTCTTGGAGCTCGTGAGGGCGTTGAACAGAGTGCTCTTGCCCACGTTCGGCAGTCCGACAATTCCAACTCTCATGGCCGCGATGACCTCAGGGAACGGTGTTGGCCGAATCGTGTGCGAATCGGCTTGGGCTGGGATGCACGTCTATCTTATCCACGCGTCCCCAGCTTTGCAGCCGCCGCGCGCGGCGATGGTCCGCAATCGTTACGGCTTGCCGGCCCCTGTCGGAAGATTCACCCGTTTCTCGCGGTATTTTCGCTTTCCGAGGAGTTTCCGTCGATTATAATTGAGACGCCTGCCCCCCAACTCGTCTGTTTCTCCCGGGTTGAGATCTCCATGCAAAATCGGCTCTGGGTTTTCGGCGCGATCCTGGGCGGAACGTGCGCCGCCTTGCTCGGCTTCTCAACGCTTCTCGACGCCGCTCCGGACGAACTCGCCAAGGAATTCGCCAACGCTGTCCCGAAGACGACCAAAACCGCCCGGCCCAAGCTCGGCGTCGTCATCGTCTTCGACCAGCTGCGCGGCGATTATCTCATCAAATGGAAAGACCTCTTCGTCGAAGGGGGCTTCAAGCGTTTGCAAACCGAAGGGGCCTGGTTCACCGATTGCCATTACCCCTATTCCGACACCGTGACCGCCGCCGGCCATACCTCGCTGCTCACGGGTTGCACGCCGCGCGATCATGGCATCATCGGCAATTCCTGGTACGAACGCGGCTCCGGCAAACGCGTGCAATCGGTCAGCGGACTCATCGGCCCCGATCCGATGCGGCGTCGCCGCGCGACGCTCGGCGACGCTCTTATGGAGCAAACCCACGGCAAGGCGAAGGTCGCCAGCCTGTCCATCAAAGACCGCGCGGCCATCTTGATGGCTGCCCTGCGTGCTCAGCTCGTTTATTGGCTTTCCGCCGAAGATCAGTTCGAAACGTCGCGCCACTATGCCCCGACCGTCAAGCCCTGGGTGGACGACTTCAACAAGGCGGGCAAGATCCAGGCCTATTTCGGACGCCCGTGGAATCGGCTGCGCGATCGGCTCGATTATCAACGTTTCAGCGGCCCCGACAATTTCAAATTCGAAGGCTCCGGCTACGACCAGGGCCAAACCTTCCCGCACCCGACGCCGCACGCCTCGGCGGTCGAATGCTCCCCCTTCGGCAATGAAGTGCTGCTCGATTTCGCCAAGACCGCGATCGAGAAGGAAGCGCTCGGCCGCGGCGACGTTCCCGATCTCTTGTGCCTGAGTTTCTCGTCGAACGATCTCATCGGCCATAGCTTCGGGCCCGATTCGCAGGAAGTGCTCGACGTCACGCTCCGTTCCGATTTGATCGTGAAAGAACTCCTCGATTTCCTCGACGCCAAGATCGGCAAAGGCAACTATTTCGTCGCCCTCTCCGCCGACCATGGCATCTGCCCGCTCCCCGAAGCCGCCCGTCAGCAAGGCAAGGTTTCCGCTCGCGTCCTCAACACCCTGCTCAGCACGCAGGCCCAGGCGTTCCTGCAAAAGACGTTCGCACCGGGCAAGGCCAAGGTGGAATGGATCGAAGCGACCTCCTCGTCGTGGGTCTATCTCGATCAAGCCGTCATCGCCGAACAAGGCCTCGAGCCGGGCGTTGTCGAAACCGCCCTCGCCGACTGGCTCATGAAGCAGTCCGGCGTCGAACGTGCTTACACCCGTTCGCAGCTTTCCTCGAAAGAACCGCTGGCGGACGCCGTCGCCGAGCAGGTTCGGCAATCGTTCCACCCCGACCGCAGCGGCGACGTGACTGCGATCTTGAAGCCCTACCACTTCCTCTGGGGGACAACGACCATCAAAGGCGGCGGCTCCTCCTGCACGACGCATGGCTCACCCCACGCATACGACACGCACGTGCCGCTCCTCGTCTTCGGCCCCGGCATCAACGCGGGCATCTACACCGGCCGCGTCGCACCGCAAGCCCTCACGCCGATCGTCGCGCGCGGCCTGGGCATCCGTCCCCCCGCGACGGCGACGTTCACCGTGCCCGACGGCCTGTTCAAATCGACAGCCGCGGTCAACGTCCCGTGATGGTTGGGCGATTGCAAACGCATTTTACCCCGCAGGGGTTACATCAGCGGAATCGCGCGATGCCGGTGTATCCACTTCGGTGAATGTGCCTCCTCGTTGCTCCGTACCCAGGGTGCGCTCACATTCGTTCGCGACCCTGGGCTGAGGGATGAAACTCCGTTGGAGTAGAAATCCGCGTAACAAAAGCATTCCCTCTCCGTCCCCCGAATTACCAACCGATTCTGTTGCGATTCCCGAACGCCGGACTTTCCGCGGCTCGGCGGCGTAGAATGGGGTTGTTGGCCAACAACCCCACCGATGCCGCCATGATCCCACGCCTTGACCTACCGATCGTTCTCGTTCACGGCCTGTTCGGTTTCGATCGAATTCAAGTCGGCGCCTTGACCATCGCCAACTATTTTCCCGGCATCGTCGAAGCCCTGCAACTGGGCGGCAATCGCGTCTTCGTGCCCAGCCTCAGCCCGACGGCGGGAGTCGAAGATCGCGCCAAACAGCTCCGCGAATTTCTGCGCTGCACCTGCCCGTACGATCGCGTCCACCTCATCGCTCATAGCATGGGCGGGCTCGATGCACGCTTCATGATCTCGCGCCTCGGCATGGCGTCGCAGGTGGCGTCGCTCACGACGCTCGGCACGCCCCATCGCGGCACGGCGTTCGCCGATTGGGGCGTCTCGAAGGTGAAGTGGTTCGTCAAACCGACGCTCGATCTTTTGCAGATGCCGCATCAAGCGTTCGACGACCTCACCTCAAGCCGCTGCCAGGAGTTTAACGCGATGACGCCCGACGCTCATGGCGTTCGCTATCATTCGGTGGCTGCGGAATACGACGGCAATCTGGGCCGGCCCGAATGGCTGTTGCCGCACGCCATCGTCCGGGCGGTCGAAGGCCCCAACGACGGCGTCGTCTCGATCGCTTCGGCCCGATATGGCGAATCGTTCGATGTCTGGCCGGGGGACCATTTCAGCCTGGTCAACTGGGTGCGGCCGAATTCGCATCCCGAGGAGACGCTCGAACGCTGGCGAACGCTCATCCAGAGGTTGGAGACGCCGCAGATCGGCCACGTCGAGCCCTAGAAAGTCCTGTAGGGTGGGTTGAGCGGAGCGAAGCCCACCGAAAGGTTTGCGGCCGGCCCAACGTCAAACGCCAACGAGGCATGCGTCAGGCCTCTTGATGGGCTTCGCTCCGCTCAACCCAACCTACGAATAAACCTGCCCTTGGAAACGACATCATGCAAGCGGAAATTCTCTCGATCGGCACGGAGCTCACGACCGGCCAAAATCTCGACACGAACAGTCAATGGCTCAGCCGCCGCCTCGCCGAGATCGGCATCTCCGTCGGCTGGCACACGACCGTCGCCGACGATTTCGCCGCCAATGTGGAGGCGTTCGCGATCGCGGCGCGACGGGCTCGCCTGGTGATCGCCACCGGCGGCCTCGGCCCCACGCAGGACGATCTCACGCGGGAAGTCCTCGCCCAGGTCGCCGGGGTCGAGTTGGTCTTTCATGAACCGTCGCTGGCGCACATTCAGCATCTGTTCCAAAGCCGTGGCCGCACCATGCCGGAACGCAACCGCACGCAGGCCATGTTCCCCGCCGGCAGCGATGTCGTCTTCAACGCCAAGGGGACCGCTCCCGGCATCTGGATGACGATCGGCGACGCCGTCGTCGTCGCCCTGCCCGGCGTGCCCGCCGAGATGTTCGCGATGTATGCCACGGAGGTGCAGCCCCGGCTCATGACCTTGGGCCTGGGCGGCGGCGTGCAGATCGAACGCAAGATCAACAGCTTCGGCGGCGGCGAATCGCATGTTGAAGAAAAGCTCGTCGACGTCACGCGCCGCGGTCAAGTTCCCGAAGTCGGCATCACGGCCAGCGATGCCGTCATCTCGCTGCGCATCGTCGCACGGGCCGCGACGCACGCCGAAGCGCAAGCGCAGATCGAGCCCGTCGAGAAGACCATTCGCGAACGCCTCGGCGACTGGGTTTATGGCGTCGGTGACGAGACGCTGCAAGACGTCGTCATTCGCCTATTGAGCGAACGCAATCTGACCCTGGCGACCGCCGAGAGCATCACGGCCGGGCTCGTGGCCAATCGTCTCGCTCAAGTCCCCGGCGCCAGCGCATGGTTTCGCGGCGGGGTTGTGTCGTACACCGACGCCGTCAAAACGAAACTGCTCGGCGTGCCCGAAGAGATGATCCGCGAACACTCGGCCGTGAGCGCCCCGGTCGCCGAGGCGATGGCGGTGGGCGTACGGCGCTCCCTGGGCACGGATCTCGCCGTCAGCACAACGGGGTATGCAGGACCGACGGGCGAACCGGTGGGATTGGTGTTTGTCGGTCTGGCGTGGGCGGGCGGCGTGAGTTCAACGTCGTTTCACTGGTTCGGCAGCCGCACCGAGATTCAAAGCCGAGCGGCCAAGATGGCGCTGAACATCGTTCGCTTGCATTTGGGGCGATGATAATTCGCCCCAGGCCGTAAATCGGGCTTTTCTTTTTCCGGCGATCTCGTTACGGTCTCGCCCCGGAAGCGAGGTCGGCGAATGCGGCGTCTTGGTCTCAGTTTGCTTGCGATGGTGAGTCTCGCGGGTTGCGATGCGACTCAGCAGGAGAAGGTGCGCCTGTACAACGAAGACGGCATCCATCAATTTTCGCAGGGCAACTATCGCGAAGCCGCCGACAGCTTCGAGCAAGCTCTGCTCTTGAAGCCCAATGATGCCGGTTTGCTGTTTAATCTCGGCCAGGCGAACGACCGTGCCGGCAAGACGCAGCAAGCGGAAGCTTATTACCAGGAATGTCTCAAACACGACGCCAAGCTGGCCGACGCCCGGCAAGCGTATGCGAACTTGCTCTCGCGCACCGGTCGCGGCGAGCAAGCGGGCCGGCTCATCGAATCGTGGTCGGTGCAAGAAGGAAACGCGTCGGATGTCTTCGTTCTCCAGGCGTGGAAGCTCCGCCAGGAAAATCGCTTGCCCGAGGCGTACGATAAAGTCCAGACCGCTCTCGCCCAAGATCCGCACAACCCGCGTGCGCTCACCGAACTCGGCATCATCTACGAGAAGATGAACTTTCCCGATCGCTCGCTCGTGCTCTACCAACGCGTACTGACCGACAATCCCAACCTCTTCGAAGTCCGCGAACGCATTGCCGTGCTCAAGGGGCGGGGGCTCAATCCGCCGCTTCTCGACCGTTGACCATGGACTGTCAACGGGTCCTTGAGCTATACTTCACTCGGCGCAACCAGCTTTGCCGCGGGAGAGCGAACCGCTCCCGACATCAACCTCATGGCGTTGCGTGTGTTACCCAAGCCGACCCCTTGGGGGTCGTCTGGGCGACCGTGCCCCGGTCATTCGACCCCCAAGGGGTCGGCTTGGGTAACGTGCGACCGAATGTGGAATTCTCATTTGGAGCGGCGCCTTTGACCCGAATATGCGGTCGCTAAACCCATTGGTCCCCCCGCATGCTCGTCGGCAAACAATCGTTGACCATGGACTGTCAACGGGTCCTTGAGATATACTTCACTCGGCGCAACCAGCTTTGCCGCGGGAGAGCGAACCGCTCCCGACATCAACCTCATGGCGTTGCGTGTGTTACCCAAGCCGACCCCTTGGGGGTCGTCTGGGCGACCGTGCCCCGGTCATTCGACCCCCAAGGGGTCGGCTTGGGTAACGTGCGACCGAATGTGGAATTCTCATTTGGAGCGGCGCCTTTGACCCGAATATGCGGTCGCTAAACCCATTGGTCCCCCCGCATGCTCGTCGGCAAACAATTCGGTCCCTTCAAGGTCGAAAAGGAACTCGGTTCCGGCGCGATGGGTTCGGTCTATCGCGGCGTCGATGAAACGACGGGCCGGCGCGTCGCCATCAAAATCATCGCTCCCGGCCTGGCGAACAACGAGACCGCCGTCGAACGATTCTTGCGCGAAAGCAAAGTCCTCAAACGGCTCAGCCATCCGAACATCGCCAGGTATCTGGGCAGCGGCCGCTATCGGGGCACCCCTTTTTACATCATGGAATTCATCCAGGGCGAATCGCTCGATCACGTTCTCGCACGCCGCATCAAAATCACCTGGGAAGAACTCGTCGCCATCGGCACGCAGCTGTGCGCCGCCCTGCAAGCCGCTCACGACGCCGGCATCATTCATCGCGATCTGAAACCTTCGAACCTCATGATGCTGCCCGATGGCCGGGTGAAGCTCACCGACTTCGGCATCGCCAAAGACACCGACGCCGCCGGCCTGACCGCGACGCATTCGACTCTCGGCACGGCCGCGTACATGTCCCCCGAGCAGTGCCGCGGGGCGAAAGACATTACCTATAAATCGGATCTCTATTCGATGGGGATCATGTTCTACGAACTGGTCACGGGCAAGAAGCCGTTCACATCGGAGAACCCGATGGAAGTCTTCATGTTGCACGTGAAGGGAAAGTGCGCCCGGCCATCGACCTTCGCGATGGACCTGCCGATCTGGCTCGACACGCTCATCTGCCAGTTGATGGAAAAGGCTCCCGACGATCGGCCGCTGAACGCCACGAAGGTGGCCGAGGAGCTCGATTCGATCGCCCGCAAGGTGACGGAGCAAGCGAGCGCGGGGCTCGATCGTGTCGCCAAACGCCGAGCCGATGTGACCACGCACGACGTTCGGCTCGACGCCACGGACAAGGAAATCGCCCGCACCTTGCTCGGCAAAAAGAAGAAGCCGCGCAAGCAGGCGAAGTCGACGCAAAACATGTTCACCGCCATCGCCGTCGTGGCTCTGTTAATTGGGATCTTGACGGTCATCTATGTCGCCCTTTTCAAAACGCCGAGCGCCGACGGGCTTTATCAGCAAACGGCCGCGCTGATGAAATCGGAAAAGCTCGACGACCACAAGGACGCTCGCGACCCCATCGACACGTTTCTCCGCTATCACTCCGGCCATGCTCTCGCCGAACCGATGAAGCGTTGGCGCGATCAGATCGAGCTGGAATCGACGCAGTTTTTCGTACGCCGCGAGGTGAAAGGCGACGCCGACCCCAAGGACGCCTGGGACGCCCTCGACGACGAAAAATCGGGCCGGCTCGACGACGCCCGCAAACGCTGGTTGAACATTCTGCCGCTGAAGGGCTCGAGCGACCGCGAAAAGCACGGCTGGGGCCTTTATGCCGAGAAAGCGCTCGCCGATCTGGCGCAAGTCAATGCGTTGGAAGCCGAGCTTTACGCCCGCATCCGCCGCGAGATCGACTTCAAAGACAAGGCCCTCGAAAAAGGGGACGCGGACCGTTTCGCCCTGAACGCCATGCGCTCGGAAGACCCCCGCCTCGCCAATCGCTCATGGGAAGATTTGAAACGCCTCACCGAGAACGCGGCCGATCGGCGGAAGTATTATCTGC
>JBAXFO010000141.1:0-9086 GCA_037139885.1 Planctomycetota bacterium | reverse complement strand
GTATCAGGTGGGCCAGCACTTACCAGGCCATCGGTCGGGTCGCTCTTGCAGCTCGTCGCCTCCGCACTCGGTGTTCGTAGTTCTTGTGTTGCCTCATTCCCAAGTCCGTTGTTTTCATCGGACAGCTCTGCCATTTGTCGATCATTCATATGATGTTCCTTTTCGATAAAGTTGTTAAGCGTCACGCCATCACAAAGCTGGTCATGAGTCATGGTGCTGACGATTCCAGTAGGGGGCAAAACAAGGACGTTTTGCGAGACTAGAAAAAAGGTTGACGCGGTCACCTCTTATTAGAAGTATACCTTTTTCGAGGGGGGCGCATACAAGAGCAGTTTTCGAGAATCTCTAGATAAAAAAGTGAATTCCTGGGGCGACCATTTTATTTTCAATTCGAGCAGTGAGGGCAATTAGAAATGTTAAATACTGAGCCGAGTTAGCGAGCATCATGATGGCGGTATATGCGGTCTGAAGCACTGGCAAAAGGCCGCCAAATCGTTGGCTACCTATTGCAGGGTTCGGCGAACCTGTCCGCGAGACGAGTTCGTCTCAGCCGATGCCTCTGCTTCTCAAATACGACTTCTTCAAGTCGCATTTGCCGCATAGGACGCCACGTCGTTGGCGGTCTATTGCAGCCATCAAGAAGAGCAGTGTTTTGTCCGCGAGACGAGTTCGGCACTCACTCAGGGCAAATGCAAGATTGGCGAGATCGAGGAACATTAATTGTACCAACGAAATCCTCAACCCGAGGACAACCAATGATCTCGCAATCTGATATTCGCAAGCACGTCACCGACGAAATCGTCTCGATGATGGAACAGGGCGTGGCCCCCTGGCGGCGACCGTGGATCGAAAGTGCGAACAGCGGCTCTCCGACCAACATCGTCTCCAAGAATCCCTACCACGGCGTCAATCCCATGCTGCTGAATTGTTCGGCAATGCGTCGGGGCTTCTCGTCGAAATGGTGGGGCACTTTTCGTCAATGGCAGAGCTTGGGCGGCCACGTCAAGGCCCGTCCTGCCGATATCCCCCCTGGGCAATGGGGGACCAAGATCATTCTTTATCGACCGATCATGACCATCAAAACCGACGCCGAAGGGAACGAAAAGGAATCGACGTTTCCGTTGCTCAGGCAATTCACCGTTTTCAATTCCGATCAGGTTTCGGGTCTCGACCAATTTCAGGCCCAGCCAGCTTCATCGGCGATTCTCGCCCCTGATTTCGCTCCCGCCGAGGAAGCCATCCTGGCTACGAGAGCGGACATTCGACACGCCGAAGGCAACAGAGCAGCATATTGTCGTCCGCCGCATGATTTCATCATGATGCCGTTGAAGTCGCAGTTTGTCGATGGGCTGGGGATTCCTGGGTATTACGACACCGTTTTTCACGAACTCTGCCACTGGACGGAGCATCGTCTCGGTTGGACGGGCAGCTATTCTCTCGGCGAATTGCGGGCGGAATTGGGAGCGGTCTACGTGATGGGGGAAGTGGGCGTCCAGGCGGACAGTTCGCTCTTTCGGAATAACGTCAATTACTTGGCGGATCAAGGTGATGAAAGCCGACCACCGTGCCATTTTTCAGATTTCGGGTGCGGCAAGCAAAGCAGCCGACTTCATCATGAGCTTCAGCCGTCCAGCGGTGGTCGAAAGCGAAGCCGAAGAAGCAGCGGCGGCGTGAAGCGGTGACTTATTAATTGTACCAAGAGGATTCTGGACGGGACGGAGACCGAATAGACCGCCAATTCGTTGGCTACCTATGGCCGCTCTTGTCCAAGAGATGCCGAACCTGTCCGTCAGACAAGTTGCGGGCCGTCGGAAGCCCATTACTTAATTGTACCAGGAGAATTCCATGAGCACTCTTGTCGAAAACCGTGGTCGCGGTCTGGTCGTCGAACCTGACGACCTCCAGGTCGACCATTATTACGCCGTCCTTGGCGGCAAGAACGGCTCCGACGACCCGCACAACATCACGGGAATAGCGTTTCGGATTTTGGCGATCAACCTCCCGTTCTTGGTCGGCAAGGTCGCCCAAGACCCGAACGTGCCGCCAATAACGGCGGACACTCGATATCTGACGTTCATGAAGGTGTCGCCCGAATTCGTCAACGCTCAGAGGCCCGATTCGGACTTGTTCTCGTGAGGATCTAAGGCGAAATCGGGAGAGAGGAAATTGAATGAGTGCGAACGAAATCAACGATGTGAAACCGTCGGCTTTGAACCACATCATCGGCCAAAAGAGCGTGATCGCCCAGGTCGCCGTCGCCCTCGAAGCGGCCTTCGCCGACGCCAAGAAAATGGACGATTGCCTGCTCGTCGGTCCCCCTGGTCTAGGGAAAACGCAGGTCGCCACCGTCATCGCCGCCGAACTCGCTAGCGACTTCCACGAGGTCTTGGGCCAAGCGATCAGATCCTCAGCCGATCTCAACGCCGTCCTGCTCGGGGCGAAGGACAAGGACGTGGTTTTCATCGACGAGACGCATGAACTGCCCAAGGAACAGCAGACCGCACTTTACCTCGCTCTGGACCAGCGGAAAGTGCTTCTCTCTGGCGGCAAATCAGGACGGACTCCGCAAGCCATCCCGCTGGCCAACTTCACGTTGCTGCTTGCATCGACGGATGAGTTTTGCTTGCTTCAGCCGCTACGGGACCGCATGAAACTCCTGCTTCGCTTCCAGTTTTACGCCCCCGACGAACTCGCCACCATCGTTCGTCATCGAAGCAATGCTCTCGGCTGGCAGACTCACGATGAAGTGCTTTCCTTGATCGCCCGTCGATCTCGTGGAACTCCCCGCCTGGCTCTTCGGCTTCTTCAATCATGCCGCCGAGTCTGTCGGGCCGAAGGCGAAGAATCGATTACGAAACGCCACCTGGATCGGGCCTGCCAATTGGAACAGATCGACGGTCTCGGCATGGGACACAGCGAACAAAAATACGTCAGCATCCTCGGCGAAGGTCCGTGCCGACTGAACGTCATTGCCTCTCGGCTTGGGCTTCCCGCTCGCACCGTCTCGCAGGTCATCGAGCCATTTTTAATTCGGTCGGGAATGGTCGGCAAGGACGATCAGGGGAGGCGAATCTTGACGGCATTCGGGCACGAGCATCTGTCTACTTTGCGGCCAATTGATGGCGAAAAGGTGTCCAATGAATGAACAAATCAGGGCGGTCGTGAGCGTGGCGGAGATGGCTCGCATGGTCGGCTTGAGCCGAGCCAGGTTCTACCAGCTTCAGAACGAGGGCGTCTTCCCGTCACCGCATTACGACGTGTCTACAAGGCGTCCATTTTATGACGAGTTGTTGCAACAATCCTGTCTTGAAGTGCGGCGTCGGAACTGCGGGGTGAATGGGAAACCGATTCTGTTTTACGCTCGGCGTCCGAACGGCACCGGCACTGTCGCCAAGCCCGCCAAGCCCAAAACGAAGCGTGAAATGCCTCAGCACGATCACCTACTCGATGGCTTGAAGTCGCTCGGCTTGACCTCGGTGACCAGCATCCAAGTTGGGGCAGCGGTCAAGGAAATCTACCCACAGGGGACCGAAGGGGTCGATGACGCTGAGGTCATCAGGGCGGTTTTCCTGCACCTGCGGCGTCGGGATTCGGGCAATAGTGTGGGGCGATAATTGTCATTATCAGCCGAGTTACGCCTCGGCGGTGTCCAAAACGTGTCCAATTCGTGGAGATAAGACGTGAAGAATTCGGGCGATAATGTTTTCGTGGGTATCCCCGTTGGGACTGACGAAGAGTCTCTGTTTGATCGCTTCCTTCGGTCGCATGATTTCACGCCGAATAGCCGCCGAGCCTTCTCCCAGGACATTCGCAAACTCGCCTCGTGGTTCTCGGCGGCGAATCGGGAGCCATTCAAGGTCGGCAGAGTGACGACTCGTGACGTGACCGATTTCAAGAACTACTTGCGTCGTGAAAAGGAACAAGCAGTGGCGACGGTCAATCGCTGCTTGGTCACGGTGCGACGCTTCTTCGGGTGGCTCGCGGAGCAGGGAATTGTTCCGACGAACCCCGCCAAGCCAGTGAAGGAGCTTCGCCGCCAAGTACTTGCCCCCAAGGGAATGGATCGAAGCGAAGTCCGCCGACTGTTGCGGGAGGTTGAGCTTCGGGGAGACGTGCGGGCCAACGCCATCTTCTCGTTGTTCTTCTGGACTGGCTGTCGGGTGTCGGATCTCGTGAACCTCGAATTAACGGACATCATCCTGGGCGAACGCACTGGCTCGGTGGTTTTTCGCTTCGGCAAAGGCGGGAAGCAGCGAAGTGTTCCGCTGCCGCTTCCAGCCCGACGTGCCCTTCAATCGTATCTTGAGACCCGACCGCCAGTCGAGCATCGCCAGGTCTTCATCGGCGAGCGTGGTCCGATCACTGAACGTGGCGTCAGGGCGTTGTGCGACAAGTATTCGGCGATCATTGGCGTGAAGTTGCACCCGCACCTTTTTCGCCACACGATGGCTCATCAGTTTCTCGCCGACAACGGCAACGACCTGGTCGGCCTCGCCCAGATCCTCGGCCACGAGAATTTGAATACGATCGCCCTATACACGAAACGGTCGGGAGAACAGTTGGGGGAGGCAGCGGAGAGGTTGAGTTATTGAAGCGGCACGACCACGTTTCGCAGGCAATCATGCCACGAAACTTCTTGCCGAGCGTTGAAATAGGACCAATTGACCACCCGAATCCGAACGTGAAGATTTTTGATTTCGCCACTTTTTTTTGGTTGACGCGAGTATTTTGATGCGAGACAATTACCGTGTGGGGACAATTTCCCCTCGACAATTTAGTTAAAGACTTTTGCTAGTTGTGAACATTCGATCACAATGCGGCTGGCAGATGGTGCGGCAAGTCGCTGCTTCCAATTGACACCGCACATTTTTGGAGGACGACCCGTAATGAACGCTGTGAAGGCCACCTTATTGCTTCTGGTCACGCTGCATTTTGCTCACGCAACTCCAGTACAAGCACAGACCAAGGAGCAGGTCGAAAATGCCAAGAATTTCGCCTTCGGCAAGATCAATTTCTCGATGACTCTCGACGAATTCAAGAAAGAATTTCCGTTTGCAACCAAGGGCAAAGAAACCAACGAGAAAATTGATTACTACCGATTCGATATCGCCGACCCAAACAAGAACGCCTCTGGCGTGACGGTATGGTTCTACGATGGCAAGTTGTTGGAACTTGCCTTTACCTACGACAATGTCGGGGACCGTAAATTGAACCGGATTGGGGGTGCCAAAGTCTTGATGCAACGGTTGGAGGCGAAGTTCGGACAATACGACCCCCTCAATGTCTCCGATGACAGGGTGAAGGATGTTATCAAATTTTGGTGGCCCATCAGCCAGGCAAACAGATTAATCGTTCTTATTGACGCGGCACAATTTGCCACAATCAACGTCGGAGACACAGCACTACAAAAAAGCCTGGATGCTCGCAAGGCAAAAGAGGCCGATGTCGGGTTCTGAGCAGTCGCCTCGACCATTTTCAAGCCGCTTGTACCCAGCAGCACGGAATGTGCTGCTGGTTGTGTCCAGTCATCTATTCTAACTCAATCAGTTTAGTGTCGGGTGCAAAGAGCGAAGCCAAATCTTTCGCCTGGAAATGCAATCCGACTGCATTTCGGGAAACTTCATACAAAGCACAGAACTCTCTTGGCAAGCCAGGCAGAAACTCATGGAGCGTTTCGCGATCTAACCCGTTAGCAATGTACCGATTTTGCCAGTTTACCTGGTCAAACTCTTGCCCTCGTGCATCAATTAACTTTGGCGATCTGGATGTCTTTACGCTCTTCTTGCCGAGATTCTCTACCGTGTATCGGACGAAGACGAATCTTCCTGTAGTCTCCGCAATTGGCATCGGATTGTCTCTTGACTTGATGGCTCGTCCTAGATCGTAGGCGTTCACAACGGTCCAGCGAGAATCGTTGTTGAACAAGGCTTCTCGCATTTTAATGACGAGAGGCTTCCCATCAGTCACGAACTTTGGCTCAAGTCTGGCCGCTACCTTTGGAACGAGGTTGGGCCTAGCATCTTCGAGTTTTACAAGGTCAATCAGCTTGGTATCTGGAACAAAGAGAGAAGCTAGGTCTCTCGTCTGGAAACGCAGTCCATCTGCCTTGATGGGTATTTCATATAAAGCAAAAAACTCGTTTACTTCGCCCCGTTGCAGACTCTTGCCAAGGATCGATGGTAGTTCCTCAGCGATGAGTTTAGGTCGACATTCTTGGTACTCTCGGCCTTGCGAATCGATCAGCACTGGAGTACTATTAAAAAATACGCTGTCGGTGCGGAGGCTTTCTACGGTGTACTGGATGAGGACAAATCTTCCATCAGTCACTGCATTTGCCTCTGACGCATCCCGTGACGGAAGCACCGACCCCATCTCGAATGCTTTCACGAGTTTCCAGTGAGAATCCCCTTTGAACAAGGCCTCATGCTTGTCACCTTGTTTCTGCTCTTGGGCGGCGGGTCTTGCCATTCGCTCATCGAGAATTTGGCCCTTACGTAGAGAAAACGGAAGGATATTGCCCCAGTTATCTAGTATGGCCTCAAATGTAACTGGGTCACCCTTCTTGTAAAGTGCCGCAAGGGCTTTTTGGCCATCTTCCAGTTCAATCATCAGGTCGGACCTGAAAGTGGTCGCCTCCATTTTTACATCCAGCGTGATGCCGCCAAAAATGCCCTCTCTCACGTCTGCAACGATTCCTGACCACCTTACTTGCTTGCCTCGAAATGTTTCCCACTGCTGTTCTTTTTGTAGGTTGGTAAATCCACTGCTTGATCCATAAATGCGATGCACGTCCTTCCACGTCACGGTTAATGCAGGATCGTCTGCCCGCTTCTGTGGAACGTTGTTCTGGTTCGGTACGAAGACAGGTTTGGGCCGAAGATCTTGGAGGTTTACCTTGACTTGGGGCGGTTCGGGCTTGGAACAAGCCAGCGGCGTAGCACATGCCAAGGCGATTATGAGTCGCACAGACAATGGTGCGGCAATCCACGCAGCAGCAGGGGGAAGAGTATGCAGCGTAGATGTCATGGCGGTACCCTCTGGTGCAGTTATTCGGCGTTACGGTGGGGGCATTACAGGGGCGTTCGGCGGTTATTTCTGTGGCTTTGGGACACGCAGCAAGGCGAGCGTCTCGAAGATTCAGGGACAGAATAACCCCGACCTGACTTCGGCAGTCTATCCCGTTCTCTGAGCGTCCGCCATCGTCAATCGTCGTTTTTCCGAAAAAGTTGCAATGGTGGTCGCGTGACCGAACGGGTGAAGACTCCTTAATTGTACCAACCGAGGCATGACGGCCTCCAAAACCACCCCTGATTTCACCCCCGACCAATTCACCCCCACGCAATGGGAGGGACCCGACAAAAAAGCGGTTTTTGCCCGCCAGTTCATCAAATTCGTTCAATCGGATTTCTCAAGTCGCCAGTTTCCGAAGACCTTCTACCAGCGTCTGTCGATGACGTTCGGGCACATCGCCCATTACAACCAGGACGGCTTCTTCGACGAGTTCTTCGTCACGACGGAAGGCAAGGTCCGCTTTCTACGGCAGACATTGCAGCACCCATGTTACGGCGACCCGACTTTCACCTACTCGGATGTCGAACGAGCTTTGCAGGTCTGGCTGCGTGAAGGGAACTTCTTGAGCAAACTCGAACAACGCCTTGCAGGCGAGCGTGATGCCGAATGAAGTCGGCGAACCTCTGAGCCGAAAGCCTGCGTCTCTCCCCTTCAAGTTCAGCAATTGTCGCGAATTAATTGTACCAATCAAACGATTCTTCTTAATCACCTCTTGGAGGCGAAAATGGATACCGTTTGCGGAAAATGCGGGAATTACGTGGCTCCGACGTCAAAACTATGCCCGACCTGCGGGTGTAAGTTGGTCGATCCGAAGCCTGGCTGCGTGACGTGCATCGTCGGACTCGTCCTCACGCCAATCATACTCGGAGCAATTTGCTCTGGTTTGATGGGAGAGCCTGGCACGGCAGTCGGAGCCGCAATCGGAATCATTCTGTGGGTTGTCAACCTCTACTTCATTTTCGCGAAGAGATCCGATTGACCGCTTCTCGTCATAGAACGTGAAACAACGCAAGGAATCTGTTTGGTCAGACTTCTTCTTCGTTCACAATTTTTTCTTCCTCCCAATCGCCAGCCTTCATGTGTTTTCGCACCGTCCGCAACGATTTGTCTGCCCAGAGGGTCCAATTTGCCTGGCAAAAAAACATCTGTTCGTCAGCATCCCAGGCGACTTCATCGAGCCTGAACTGCCCGACCGCGTCGTCGTGAATGTCCAGGCCAGGGTAGGGAACGAAGGGAAGGTCTGCGTAACGAACGAAGCAGATGTCCCCCTTTGCGTGCTGCACAAAGAGCCAGAAAGTGACCGAGTACGCCATCATTTAATTGTACCAAGGAGTCCATGAGCAACAACTTCGCTTGGACCGACATTGAAGCCGCCGCCAAAGAATCCGCTGGCAATTGGCAAAAGTTCTCCTGCTTCGCCTGGAGCCGTGGCTTTGACCTCGAAGACGCCGACCGATGGACGATCTTCTACACGGCGGGACGGGATGCTGGTCTCCTTTCGCAAAGCAACCACGCCGAAATCGCCAAACGGCTCGCCCCGTTCATGGAAGGCGACGATCCCGATATCGTTGCCGAATCCCATTCTCATTGGGCCGTCGGCTACCTCGATGGATTTTCCATTCGTGTCGTCGGAAAAAGCGGCGAAATCACCGAAGCGTTCAAGTTGTTTTGCCAGATCAAGCAGAAGCTCGATGACTACCCCGTCTTGAACGAAGGCGACTACTCGGACCGTGAGTACGAAGCCACGCTCGAAAACTACAGCAGCGAAATGTGGTCAATGAGGAAGGAACTACCAGACGGGTGGGAAGGACAGGTCTACTCGTGGTTCAGCGACAACGGCAAGGACCGCTTCATCGAAAATCGTGACGACCAGGGTGGATGGGCACCGAAAGACGAAATCCTCGAAGCCCTGCAAGACCTCGGGCTGATGCCTGTCGAACCAGAGTTCGTGATCGAACAAGACTCGTGAGCAGTTCGTTAATTGTACCAAGACGATCCCACGAACAATCGACTAC
>JBAXFO010000140.1:0-9115 GCA_037139885.1 Planctomycetota bacterium | reverse complement strand
GGGATAAACCCGCCGGCTCACCCCGAAAATTTTGCATGGACTGGCGCCAGGGTGGGACAACGAAATCCGACGCTCGCCGAACGCTCCCGGTGCGACCGAGAAAGTTCCCCATGTCCAGCGCTCATCGTGCTCCTTTGCGTCCGGGCAATGTCACCGTCTTCCTCATTGCGTTTCTGATCATCACCGTTCCCGCCTTGTTGCTCTCGCTCAATGTTTGGCGGATTGTGGTCGGCAAAATTCAGCAACAACGTTTTTGCGACGCCGCCGTTCACGCCGCCGCCATCGAGCTGACCTCCGAATACGATTCTGGTTCCGATTACTACTCGCGCCTACTCTACGGCACGCCGAGCGACATTCAAACGCTCTGCCAGACCGACTGCGTTGGCCAGGCGGTCAGTTATGCCGCCAAGAATTATGTCGACGGCGTCCCCCTCTTGCTCGATACGAGCGTGCCGCAGAAAGACGTCAAATTCGGCTCCTACGATTTCAACGCCGCCACGCCGGCGTTTCAACCGATCAATCCCGTGACTGCCATGCCCCTGGCGAAACGCTCGATCAACGCCGTGCGCGTCGAAGGTTTTCGCACGGCGGCGCGGACCAATTCCATTAAGCTCTTCGGCCCTTCCTGGATCGGCTACACCGACGCCCAAATCGTGACGCGGACCACGGCCGCGCTCGATCGCCGCGTCGTCGGTTTTCGCATTCAAGACAACCTCGTGGCGGCCACGTATCAGGCGATTCCGCTCGCTCCCGTCGCGGTGCTGTCGGAATCCACGAACCCGGTCACTCTGCCCTACGCCAATATTTATTCGTGGGAGTACCAGGTGGAACGTGACGCCGATCCCTCGAGCAGCGTCGCCGGTCTGACGGACTTATCGAATGCGTCCCCAATCGTGGCGACAACGTCAGCGCCGCACAATCTGTCGACGGGTAACAGCGTCGCGGTCTCTGGCGCAACGGGCAACACCGCGGCCAACGGAACGTGGACAATCACCGTCCTCAGCCCAACCACGTTTTCTCTCGACACATCGGTCGGCAACGGCGCGTATACGGGATCGGCGAGCATCGTGGCGTTGACCAACCCGATCGCGTATCACACGATGACGGTCACCATCCCGACGTCCTCTAACGGAGCCTTGCCCGCGCTCAATTCGCGGCTCTTGAAAATCGGCACAACCGATGTCGCGGGCATGAACGGCCAGCTCCTGACGGGAATCACGTCGCCGCAAATGACGATCTACAAACCCAACGAGTTGATCCTCAGCAGTTCGTCGCTTCAAGTCAATGTGCCGGAATTGGCGCCGCCCATGCCGGATTTGACGCTCGGCAGCGATTTTTTGACGATGAAGGCGAATTTCGAGAAGCTACGCGACGACAAGACGGAAAGAGCCTGGCCCCTCTATACGTCGTCCGACGGCACGAACGTCGTGGTCACGGGCTTCATCGCCGCGCGGATTATTGACGTGACGACGCCGGGCGATGCGTTCATTGTTCTCACGCTGCGGCCGACGCTGCTGGAAACGCCGACCGCGTTTACCGATTACAGCAACCGCTTTCAGAAGACGCCAACGACGACAATTCCGAATTCCGGGCCTCCCAGCCCTTACGTGAACTTTTCGCGGCTTGTAAACCCTTACATTTGCCGCGTGAGGCTGGTAGACTAAATCTCAGAAGGAACTCATCGCGGGTCGCGCCACGGAAGGGTCGACAACTCCCATAACGTTTGCGATCTCAATCGGCGCCGGCTTCGAGCCTGTTTCGGTGTGCGCCTTGTCGCAGCGGTCGGCCCGGGAGAGACGGAGCGCAGCCCGCGCGAAGAAGGAATGAGTCAGACATGCGAGCGATCTTGTGCAGCGATCAAACCCTTGGGCGGGACGCTTTGCGGCAGGTCGTCTTGAACACGGGCCTGGAATGCGGCGCCGAGGACTGCGTGGCGCTCAAGAAGATCATGCCGCGGCTAGTCTTGGGCGATTTTGACGTCGTCCTCGTCGATGTCAGCTTGAATTCTTCGTCGGCCCTGGAAGCCATTCAGGCGGCCAGCTCCAAGTCGGCGGCTCCCGTTCTGGCGATCGGTTCCAACGGCGATTCCAATCTCATTTTGCAAGCTCACAAAGCGGGCGCCCGGCAGTATCTCGACGGCGCCAGGCCGCGCGACGAATTGATTTTGGCCATCGAAAAGCTGCATCTTTCCGACAAGACCGCGTATCGCCGCGGCAAGGTGATCGCCGTCACCGCAGCTGTGCCGGGAACGGGCGTCACCACGGTTTCCTCGGGGCTGGCGTTCGCGCTCGCGGAGAAGCATCCCCGGCAAGTCGCCCTCGTCGAGCTCGGCCCCGAAATTCCCGAGCTGGCGCTCAACCTCGATCTCCAACCGGTGCACACGCTTTCGCAAGTGATGCGCGATTGGGACCGCATCGACAGCAGCACGCTTCGCCAGGCGATGCTCGATCATCCCGCGGGCGTGCAGATTCTCGTCGATCCCCCCGGCGAGCCGCACAACGCGAATTTGGATCCGGCCGCGTGCAAGCAGGTCATCGCCCTCTTCAAAGCGATGTTCGACTACGCCATCGTCGACCTCGGCCATGGCGCTCTCGGCGCGGCGACGCATCAGGTGCTGGCCATGGCTCAGGCTGTGGTCGTCGTCATCCGGCTCGATGTGCCGAGTTTGCGGCTGACGAAACTCTACCTGGCCAAGCTCGAACAACTCGGCGTGCCGCAAGAAGCGATCTTCCTCGTCGCCAACCGTTACGGCCAACGCCGGCAACTCCCCTGGCGGAAGGCCGAGGATACGCTCGGCATGCCCGTGCAGATTTGGTTGCCGGACGATCCGGGAACTTTAAATCATGCGGTGAATCACGGCACGCCGCTGGTGCAGACATCGCGCCGCGCCCGCATCACGCGGCGCTTCGATCAGATGGCGAAGAGTTTGAACGGCGCTGTCCCTTCGAAGTGAACGGAAAATCGGTTCGTCGCTCTCCATCGGCGGAGAGCGAGCACGCTCTCGCTTGAGGTTTCTTTTGCATGGCCACGACCTCGGAACTTCCTGGAAACAAATCCGGGCCGACGTTCGCCCAGCGGTTTCAAAAACTCAAGGCCGACGCACATCGCCAGCTCGTCGAAACGATCGACCTCACCAAGCTGGGCCACTGGAAGCAAGAACGCCTGCACAAGGAAGTTCGAAAGCTTGCCGAACGCCTTACGCAAAACACGACCGAGCTCCTCAACTCGGCCGATCGCGAACGGCTCATCGACGAACTCCTCGCCGAGATCTTTGGCCTGGGTCCGCTCGAAGGACTGATGGCCGACCCGACCATCAGCGATATTCTCGTCAACGGCCCGAACCAGGTTTACATCGAACGCAACGGCCAACTCGAACAAACCGACCTCGTCTTCGCGGATGACGCTCACTTGATGCAGATCATCCAGCGCATCGCGGGGCGCGTCGGCCGGCGGGCGGATGAGATGTCGCCGATGGTCGACGCCCGCTTGCCCGATGGCTCGCGCGTCAACGCGATCGTGCCGCCTTTGTCGCTCGAAGGGCCGGTGCTGTCGATCCGCCGCTTCGGCATTCGGCTGCGCGCGGAAGACTTGATCAACAACAGCACGATGCCGCCGGAATTCCTCGCGTTTCTGCGCGCCTGCGTCGAAGCCCGCATCAGCATCATGGTCTCGGGAGGCACGGGTTCGGGCAAGACGACTTTTCTCAATACGCTGTCGCGGTTCATCCCGCCCGAAGAACGGCTCGTCACCATCGAAGATTCCGCGGAACTGAAACTCCAGCAGATCCACGTTGTCCGCCTTGAGACGCGGCCGCCCAATCTGGAAGGGGCCGGCGAAATCAAGCAGCGCGATCTGGTGCGAAATAGCCTGCGTATGCGGCCCGATCGCATCATCATCGGCGAAGTGCGCGGGCCCGAAGCGCTCGACATGCTCCAGGCCATGAACACCGGCCATGAAGGCTCGCTCACCACGATTCACGCCAACGACTCGCGCGACGCCCTTACCCGTCTCGAAATGATGGTGATGATGGCCGGGTTCGAAATGCCGATCCACGTCATTCGCCAGTACATCAGCTCCGCGATGAGCATCGTCATTCATTTGTCGCGGCTCAAAGGCGGCCTGCGGCGCGTGACGCGCATCACCGAACTCGTCGCCTACCGTAAGAAGCGTTATGTCATGAAAGACATCTTCGGCTTCCGCCAACTCGGCGTGCGCGATGGCCGGGCGTTCGGCGAGTTTTACGGCGCGGGCTATGTCCCGAAGGTTCTCGCGAAACTGCGGGCCTCGGGCGTCGAGCTCGATGAAGCGTTGTTCGCCAAGCAGATCTTGACCCCCCTGGCGGAACGGGCGCCGGCGCTGAAGATGGCGATTCCGATCCGCGCGGAGAAGACGCCATGAACGGCCTGGGCGAATCGAATCTGATGCTGATGCTCGGCGGCATCGCGGCGGTCTTCGCGGTGACGTTCTTCTTTTTCGTCCGCTCGCTCCTGGAAAGCCGGGAGCGTCGGCTCGCTCAGCGCTTGCGCGAAGTCGGCGCGGAAGACGAGGAGAAACTCGATCTCGACCCCGATCCCGCGCTCAAACCGCTCGGCGAATTTCTCGGCGACACGGGCACAAACCTGACCGCCGAACAGGCTCTCGGCTGGATGACGTTCGCCGGCACGGTGGCCGCCTGCTTGCTCTTTCTCCTGCGTCCCGAGTGGTGGGTGGGGATGATCGGCCTGGTCTTGGGGACTGTCGTCGTCTGGGTGTTTTTGCTCATCAAGCGTTTCCGCTACCAGCTCATGCTGCAAGAACAAATGCCGGATACGTTCTTCTTGCTCGCCCGGTCGCTGCGCGCGGGCCTGAGCCTGGAACAAGCCCTGTTGCTCGTGGGCAACCAGGGCGCCGAACCGCTGGCGACCGAATTTCGCCGCGCCAACAATCAAATTCACCTGGGCCTGACCATCCCCACCGCCCTCGGCATCATGGCGAAGCGGCTCAAAGTCAACGACTTCAACAACCTCGTGTCGACCGTCGGCCTCTACACCGTCACCGGCGGCAACCTGCCTCTCATGCTCGACCGTCTGGCGGCGTCGACCCGCGATCAAAATCAGTTTCGCGCGTTCTTTCGCTCGGCCACGGCGCTGGGACGCATGTCGTCGTTCTTCATCGCCGGGGCGGGGCCGTTCTTCTTCATCGTTTACGCCTTGATGGAACCCGAATACGCCGAGTTCTTTTTCACGAGCCAAGCCGGTCTGGCCACGTTGATCGTGGTCGTCTTCCTCGAAGCGATCGGCCTGTTCTGGCTGTGGAACATCATTCGACTCGATTATTGACGCACGAGCGGCGACCGGCCGACGCGTCCTGGAGGGCGCCCGATGTTGGAATCGATTTTACTCTCCGCCATCTTCATCTTCGCCGCGGGCGTTACGTTCGCCGGCTACCTCCTTTTCGTCGGCCGAAAGACGGCTTACCAACAACGCCTCGAAACCCTCGAACGCGATGAAGGCCCCTTTCGCACGGACGACGACAATCTCGTGCTCGGCACTCTGACCGAGGCTCTGGCCGGGCAATCGCCGCTCACCGAAGGCAAACGCAAAGTCGTCGAACAGGAACTCCGCGAAGCCGGGTTCTACCGCTCGACCGCGCTCATGGAATATTCGGCCATCCGAGCGGCCTTCATCCTCGTGCCGGTTTTCGTCGCCGGCTTCGCGGCCATGTTCTTCGAAGGCACGGCGATGATCAACATCGCCATCGCCGGCGCCGCCTTCGCCGTTCTCGGCTATTCGTTTCCGCGCGTTTACCTCAGCTATCTCGCTCAGCAGCGGCGCCGGGCCATCGAACGCGGCCTACCCATGGCGGTCGATCTCATCAGTCTCGGCCTCACCGGCGGGCAAAACATCTACAATTCGATGTCGCGCGTCGCCAAGGAAATGGTGGTCTCCAATCCGGTCCTCGCTGAGGAGCTCCGCATGGTTCGCGAGCAAACCGAGATCGGCAATCTCGAACTCGCCATGATGCAATTCTCCAATCGTACGAACATTCCCGAAGTCCGCACCCTGGCGCTGGTCCTTTCGCAATCGGAACGCCTCGGCACCGATATCGCCCAAACCCTTATGGAATTCGCCACGAACTTCCGCAACACCATGAGGCAACGCGCCGAATCGCAGGCCAACCGCGCCAATTTTTGGATGCTGTTCCCGACGATCTTCTGCCTGTGGATTCCGACGCTGGCGATCTTGTTCGCCCCCGTTTATCACGAGTTTTACAAGCACGGCACCGAATCGAAAGACGCTCTGCAGAAAAGCTTCAACGCGTTCAGCAACATGACCGATCCCAACGGCCAGATCAATCCTGTAGGCAAAAAGTGACAGGCCGAAACGCGGCTCGGAATTCGCCTCCGGTCCGCTTCTCGCGCTCTAAAATGGCTGCAGTGACCCCGATCTTTCTCATGCCCCCATGACGCCCATGTCCTACGGTTACCCCGGCCCGCAACGTTTTGGCCCCGGCGGCGGTCGGCCCACGTTGATCATGCGGTTGGCTCCGCTGCTCATCATGCTTCTGCCCGCCATCGCTCTGATGGCCCGCGGTTGTCAAGAAGGCCCCTTCGGCCGGCACCAACTCGTCGGCATGACGCCCCAGGAAGAATCCCAGCTCGGCACGCAAGCGTTTCGCGAAGTCTTGCAGCAGAACAACGGCAAACTGCTGCGCGACGACGACCCGGTGAGCATGCGCGTCCGCGAAGTCGGCAAGCGGCTCAACGCCGCGGCCAACAGCCCGGAGTTCCTCAAACTCACCCATCTCAAGCCGCAAAGTTTTCAGTGGGAGTTCAAGGTCGTCCGCGAGAATCAGCTCAACGCCTTCTGTCTGCCCGGCGGGAAGGTTGTCGTCTACACCGGCATTCTGCCCGTTTGCCTGGACGACGCCGGCCTCGCTACGGTTATGGGCCATGAAATCGCCCATGCCCTCGCCCATCACGGGGCCGAACGCATGGCCCAGCAGCAACTCGTACAACTCGGCCAGGCGGCGGTCGCCAGTTCGTTTGGCGATTTGGATCCCGCCTCGCAACAACAACTCATGACCATCATTACGGGCGTGTCGAAATTCGGCATCCTGCTCCCCTTCAGCCGCAAGCATGAATCGGAAGCCGATAAGGTGGGCCTCTATCTCATGGCCATCGCCGGCTACGATCCGCATGAAGCGGCCGAGTTTTGGAAGCGCATGCAAGCCGCCGCGGACAAGTCGGGCGGACAAAAGCCTCCCGAATTCATGTCGACGCATCCCGGGAGCGACCGCCGGGCCGCCGATCTGCGCGCCTGGTCGAAAGACGTGATGCCGCTCTATGAGGCAAGCGCGCAGCAACCCGGCGACCGCCGCCTGCCCCCTGCTGGCATGGGCATGGCGAATCCTTTACGCCGCTGACGCGGGGCGACAGGTTGTTTAACTTTCTTGGCGTGTTCCGGCTTGCGACATCGCCCCGACCGTCACGACGGTCTCCTCGGCCTCGATCGGCGCATCCGTTTCCTCTCCCAACCGCGGCACGCTCGGATCCGCCATTCCTTCGGGCCAGATGTGAAAGCCGCCCTTGGCATGTCCCACGGTCGGCGACGGCCCAATCTCCCACACGCCCCAGATGCCTTTGCCTTCATTGAAGCCGCGATAAAAGACGTCGTGTTTGCCGAGATAACGTTTCGTCCAGTGGCACGCGCCGGTGGCGATTTCGTACCGGCCCGTGATGGTGAACTTGCCGACCCAATCGGCGCCTTCGCCGCTCATGACGGCGTTTTCGAAGCGCAGGCCCAGGTCGGTGAGATGCCGGCCGGGAAAGAGCTTTTGCAGGAAGAAGCCCGTCCACGGGCCGCTGGGGAAATTCGGATCGGTTTCGAGCATGATTCGCGCCTTTCGTCGGGGGATGACGAATTGTACGCATGAGCCGAGCCGATGGTTTTCGTCGCTCGAGATTCGATGCAAATTTTCAATCCAACCACTTCCGCACGATCGTCGCGAAATAGGTCGCACCCACATTCGACGGCTCGCCGGGCGCCATCCCATAACCGCCGTCCGCATTGCGGCACTTCGCGACATACGTCCGCAATCCTTCCACGCGTGCCGGCTTCTCCTTGAGCATCATGAAGCAACGCATCACGCGGTACGACGTTTCCAGGTCGGCCTCGAGTTCCGAATCCGCCTTGCCGAAACCGCCGCTGTCGCGCTGGCCTTCGCGCAATGTCCGCAGCACGTTGTCGCGTTTGTCGAGCGTTTGCCCGAGCCGCAGTAAGATGACCGCCGCGCCGCCGGTGTCGCGCGCCTGACCCAACCCCGCTCCAAAGGTGCCGTCGGCGTTTTGCGCCTTCTTGACATCGGCCAGCCAGGCATCGCTCTTGGGCGACTTCCGTTCGAGCCGTTCCAACCCGGCCACGGCGATGCGAATGTCTTCGAGCGATTTCGCGTTGTCCGTCAGATACTTGGTCACGCCCTCGGCATACGGCTCGGCCGACATGCCCAGCTCGCGGACCGCCATGATGCCGACCGCGGTTGTCGCCACATCCGGAGTCGCCCCCGGAGTATCGCCGAAGCCTCCCGATTTCGCGTCGTAGCACTTCGCGACGTACGCCTTGGCCGCCTCCGGATCGGGGACCTTGCCTCCCAGATAATGCAGCGCCCGCACGGCCGCCGACGTCGCCTTGAGCGTCGGCACGATCCGCAATGTCGGCCCCGGCGGCATCGCCCAAAAGCCGCCCCCTGGCGTTTGCAGCTTCTGCACGAACTCGATCGTCTGCGCGTTCCCGGTGGGATCCTCCGCATGGACCAACCAAACCGCGCCCAACATCATCCAACACGCCAACGCCTTTTTCATGACTCGCTCCTCGTTCGATGGCTGACTCGCCTCCCTCGAACTTATGCGTCCGCCATCGGCCCCGCCAGCGAATTTCGTAGAATGTCCGCCATGACCAGCCCCTTCGAACGCGACTTGCAAGCCTATGGCCCCGACGCGGCGTACCCCACGCCGACGGCCGCGGAAGCTCTCGCGTTCTGCCGACGCTTCGCCCGCGCGCACTACGAAAATTTCACCGTCGCCTCGTTGCTGCTGCCGCGGCATCTGGTCCCGCATTTCCACGTCCTCTATTCCTAC
>JBAXFO010000139.1:0-9210 GCA_037139885.1 Planctomycetota bacterium | reverse complement strand
GCATCAATCTGGCGGCCGCCCTGCAAGCCGTCGGCAGCGCCCCCACGCAACCCCAGCAACCTTCAAACTCGGCCCCGACGCTCGCCACGATCGCCAATCAATCGATCGCGGCCGGCGGCACGTTCATGATCGGTCTTTCCGCAACCGATCCGAACGGCGACGCCATCGTCTACTCGGCACGCATCGTCGGCCAAGGAGCCGCGGGTTCGGCTCAGGCGTACGAACTCAAGCAATCGCTCGGGCTTTACAATCTGGGGACGTATTACGCCAACGCGTTCGGCATGAACGAGAAATGGCTCGGCGGCTCGAACGGCGTCTTTTACACCTTGCTCCCGAGCGGCCAACTCCGCCGCTGGGCCGGCACCGCCGACGCCACCAAGGCGGCCGCCAATTTGGTCGCGACGCTCGACGTCAGCTACTATGGCGACCCGTCGCTGCTGATCAACGCCCAGCCCGCCGCCGCCAGTCCGCTGTCCACGAGCGTGTCGGGCAATCAGCTCACCGTCTCCGCGGCGGCGAGCGCGACGGGCAGCTATCAGGTCGAAGTCTCCGCCAGCGACGGCAAGCTGACGTCGTCGAAGGCGTTCACGGTCACCATCGGGGCCGCCAATCGGGCGCCGGTGTGGACGACGATCGCCGATCAGAAAATGTCAGGAACCAAGCCGCTGGCGGTGACCCTGAACGCGATCGATCCCGATGGCGGGACTCTCACCTACACCGCCCGCGTGACCAACGCGAGCGGCGTCGGCGCCGCAGTGAAGGGCAAGGTGCTCACGCTCACCAACGCCGCCGGCTATTCGGGCGTTCTCACGGTCGAAGTGACGGCGAGCGATGGCGTCCTTTCGTCGACGACTTCGTTCCGCGTCGTCGTCAGCAACACGGCTCCGACGCTTACGATCGCCTCCAAGGCGACCGCCGGCGCCGGGGCGACGCGTGTTGCGATCCCGCTTTCCGCGAGCGACGCCGATGGCGACACCGTCACGTTCAAGGCCGAGACGACGACCTCGGATACCTCGTCGATTGCGTATCGTCTTAAGACAACCTACACACTTTCGTATGCGGGCGATTACTTCACCAATGTGTATCGTCTCGGCGAGAAGTGGCTCAAGAGCTCCGACGGTCTGCAGTTCTTCTGCATCCTGCCCAACGGCGAACTGCACAAGTTCAGCGGTTCCGTCGCCGACTTGACGAACGCTTCCACGCTCATCGCCCGGCTCGATTCGTCGTATTACAACGACCCGAGCAAACTCTGGAACGCCGTCCCTGCGGCGGCGGCGGCAACGGTCAGCGTCGTGAAGAACCAACTGATCGTGACGCTCGCGCAACCGTTCCGCGGTTCGATTTCGGTCAATGTCACCGTCAGCGATGGTCTGGCGAGCGTGACGAAAACGATCGTCGTCTCGTTTCCGTAGCCAAGAAGACTCGAGGCCGCCGGATTGCTGAAGAGCCATCGGGCGGCTGAAGTCATGCCCTCCCATTCAACGTTTCGCGAACCGAAGAACGCCAGGCCCGGTCCACATCCGGTGCAGGGCGTTCTTCGTTTGATGGCGCACTTCTATAATCCCCTTGAGAATCGTTCGCGGATCTATTCGAGGGACTCAAGAATGTCGGACAAGTATTTGTGGCTCGCTTACGTCGTTTTGGCCGGGCTCGCGTGGGGCACGTATGTCCCCATCATTTTCTACGGCGGCAGCGAACTGGGCGGCCGGCCGAACGCACGCCTGCTCGCGATCTTGTGCGTCGGCGTGGCCTACTTCCTCATCGGCGTCGTCTTCCCCCTGACGATGTTCGCGACGGGACAATACGCCTGGCCCGAAATGAAAACGAACGGCCTCATCTTCTCCGGCCTGGCCGGCATCGCCGGGGCTGTGGGAGCCATCTGCGTGATCTTCGCGACCCAGGCGGCGATGGCGTCGGCGCGCGGCTCGAACCTTGCCCCCGATACTTTCAAGGTGTTCATCGCTCCGCTGATCTTCGGTCTGGCTCCTGTGATTAACGTGCTCATCAGCACGGTCTGGCATCCACAACCGGGGAGCCCGCTGCACTTCGGCATTCACATGCCGCATCCGCTGTTGTGGGTCGGGATTTTGCTCGTCGGCCTCGGAGCGGCGCTGGTGCTGTATTCGAAGGAGTTGACGGAATCGTCGAAGGCGCCGGCGGCTCCGCCCGCGGCCGTTTCAGCGAAGCCGCCGACGCATGGTTGAGGGCGAACGGTCACTCGTTCGACGGTACGCCGCTGAGGATGACGCTACGGGCTTTGCCGCGGACGATGACGCCCTGATAGGGAGAGTTGCGGCTCTTCGACGCGAAGGCGTTGACGTCGATCGTCCAGGTTTTGTTGGGGTCGATCAACGTGACGTCGGCGGTCGCGCCGCCTTGCAGCGTGCCCAGGCCGTCGAGGTTGAAGATGCGCGCGGGGTTCCACGTGAGCTTGCGAATGAGTTCGGGCCAGGTGAGGTGGCCCGGTTCGATCAAGGCTTTGATGCACAGCGGCAAAAGCGTTTCCAGGCCGATGATGCCGAACGGGGACTGATCGAACTCGCGGACTTTCTTTTCCGTCGCCAGGGGGGAATGGTCGCTCACGAGGGCGTCGATCGTGCCGTCTTTGAGGCCCGCGATGAGAGCTTGGACGTCGGTGGGGGTGCGGAGCGGGGGGTTGAGTTTGAAGTTGGAATCGTAGCCGCGGAGGTCGCGGTCGGTGTGAAGGAGATGGTAAGGGGTCGTTTCGGCGGTGACGCGGACGCCGGCGTGTTTGGCGCGGCGGATGAGTTCGACGCCTCCGGCGGTGGAGATGTGCAAGACGTGCAGACGGCCGCCGGTGATGCGGGCGAGTTCGAGATCGCGATAAAGGACGACCTCCTCGGCGATGACCGGCATGCCGCGTAGGCCGAGCCGCATGCTTTCGGGGCCCTCGTGCATGACGCCGCCGCGGGTGAGGTCTTGATCTTCGGCATGGCAGAGGACGGGTTTGTCGAACATGCCGCAATATTGGAGGGCGCGGCGCATGATGTCGGCGCTGGCGATGGGGGAGTCGTGGTCCGTGAAGGCGACGGCGCCCCCATCGACGAGGCCGCCGATCTCCGCGAGCTCCTTGCCTTCGCGGTTCTTCGTGACGGCCCCGATGGGGAAGACATTCGCCAGGCCCGCTCGCTCGGCAAGGAGATAAACGAACTCGGCCGCGGCTTGATTGTCGAGCGAGGGATGCGTGTTCGGCATGCAGGCGACGGTGGTGATGCCGCCGCGCACGGCCGCGAGGGCTCCGGTGGCGATCGTTTCATCGTCCTCGTTGCCGGGCTCGCGCAGATGGACGTGCATGTCGATCAAGCCCGGACAAACGATGAGGTCTGTCGCGTCGATCGTCTTGCTGGCGACGAGGTCGGGCCGCGGTCCGACGCCGAGAAGCGTTTCGCCCTCGATCCAGACGTCGTCGATGCGATCGATCCCTTGCGCGGGATCGATGACACGGCCATGGCTGATGCGGAGATAGGTCATGATGCGGGGTTGTCTTTCGCCTTGAGTTGGGCCTTGAGCGCTGCGAGTTCGGCTTCAGCCGCTTCGGCGCGATCTTGAGCAAGCTTCACGGCTCGTTTCGCCTGCCGCCGCACGCGTTTGCTCTCGGCCCGAGCGGCGCCCTCGAACGTCTCGACGAGTTTGCCGTCGGGGGTCATGAACCGCAAATACACATCTTTTGAACCCGACACCACGGACGAAACCGCTCCGAGCCAGAGTTGCAGTTGTTCGCTCCAGAGCCAGCCGTGTTCGTTGGGAACGAGTTCTTCGTACCCATCGGCGGTCAGACTCCAGCCGAGGAATTCGTGGGTGAACGGGTCGTAGCAAAAGTAATCGTCGGTCCGAAAGGTGTTCTGATAAAGGACCTTCTTCGCTCCCAAATCGCTATGCCGGGTCGAGGGGGACATCAGTTCGATGATGACGTTCGGGAGATGGCCGTCTTCCTCCCACACCGCCCACCGGCGTCGTTTCGGTTCCGGTGGCCGACCCCAGACGAAGAAAACATCCGGTCCGCGATAGTCGCGATTGCGGGCCTGACGTTCGTTGTAATAAACGAACATGTTGCCGCCGGCGTAAAGGTCGTTTCGATCGCGATAATGTTGGCGAACGCTTTCGATCAAGATGTTCATCGCCCAGCGATGCCATTCGGTTTCCAATTTTTCCTCATCTTCGTCGAGGAGTTCGATAGGGGAACTGAGCGCCAAGGTTACCTCGGAGGGGAACGGCGGAGCGTCGAGCGGTTCGGTCGTCGGCGTGGCCATGATTCACCTTACGGACAAGGGCGGTCTTCGAAAGACGCGAACTCTGACGATGCGGGTCGCTCAGTTTCCGCCGGATGCCGGTATTTTCTCCGATCCGCACAGCAGATACAAGACCGCCATGCGGACCGCGAGGCCGTTGGTCACTTGTTGCAAAATCGCCGATGCCGGACCGTCGGCGACATCGGGAGTGATCTCGACGCCGCGGTTGATGGGGCCGGGGGCGAGGATGAGCAGGCCGGGTTTGGCTTGTTTGAGGCGGTCGCCGTTCATGCCGAAAAGGCGGGCGTATTCCTGGATCGACGGGAACAATCCATGCCGCTGGCGCTCGAACTGGATGCGGAGCATGTTGATGACATCGCAGTGCGGCAAAATGGCGTCGAGGCTGGATGAGACTTCGACGCCGAGCTCGCGGATGCTGGCGGGCATCAGCGTGGGCGGGCCGCAGACGATGACGCGGGCGCCGAGCTTGGTGAGGCCGTAGATATTGCTGCGGGCCACCCGGCTATGAGCGATGTCGCCAACCAGCCCCACGGTGAGGCCCTCGATCCGGCCCAGCTTTTGGCGGATGGTGAAGATGTCGAGCAGGCCTTGTGTCGGGTGTTCGTGGGCGCCGTCGCCGGCATTGATGATGGGGCAGCTGAGATGTTGCGTGAGCAGATGCGGGGCGCCGGACGACGCATGCCGAACCACGACCGCGTCGATGCCCATCGCTTCGATGTTTTTCGCGGTGTCGATGAACGTCTCGCCCTTGCTGGTGCTCGAACCCGAGGGGCTGAAGTCGAGCGTGTCGGCCCCCAAGCGGCGGGCGGCGAGGGCGAAGCTGGTGCGTGTGCGCGTCGACGGTTCGAAGAACAGATTGACGACGGTTTTGCCTTCGAGCAATTTAAGCTTGGTGCGTGGCGGCTGGCTGCAGGGGGCGAAGCGTTCGGCGGCGTCGAGAATGGTTTTGAGTTCGGCTCCGGAATAGTCTTCCAGGCCAAGAAGATGACGCCAGGGGGCGGGCGCGGATGCGTTCATGGATTCTCCGCGGCGAGGGCGAACCTCCGTCGGTGTTCGACAATCAAGATACGGGCGATGACGGCTCTTGTCTCGTCGCTTTTTCTTCGCAGGGGCGAACATACAATGTGCCTTGGGTTGGCAGGCTTGACAAGCGGTGCAAGCGATCCAACGAGATAAGACAATCTTCCACGCGAGTGCGACATGTTACCGATCTCGAAAATGGCGGCGGCGGTGCAACCCTCGGCGACTTTGGCCGCCGGCGCCAAGGCCCGGCAGCTGAAATCGCAAGGCGTCGCCGTCTTCGACTTCAGCCTCGGCGAGCCCGATTTCAACACCCCCGCCCACATCATCGCCGCCGCTCACAAAGCCATGCTCGAAGGGCACACCCATTACACCCCCGCGGGAGGTCTCGCGGAAGTCAAAAGCTGCATCGCCCGCTGGTACGGCAAAACCTATAACCTCGCTGTGACCCCCGAGCAGGTCATCGTCTCCAACGGCGCCAAGCACTCGCTGCACAACGCCCTCGCCGCCATGGTCGGTCCGGGAGACGAAGTCATCATCCCGACGCCCTATTGGGTCAGCTACAGCGATCTCGTGCAGATGACCGGGGCGACGTACAAACTCGTCGACACCAGCGCCACGAATCGGTTCAAGATGACGCCGCAACAATTTCGCGAGGCCATCACGCCCCAAACCCGGCTCGTGATGCTCAATTCGCCGAGCAACCCGACGGGGAGCGTTTACACCCGCGCCGAACTCGAAGCCCTCGCCGATGTCTGCCTCGAAAAGAAGATCGGCGTCATCAGCGACGAGATTTACGAGCAGCTCATTTACGGCGACGCCAAGGCGACCTGCTTCGCCACGCTGCGGCCCGGTTTGGCCGAGCAGACGGTCACGATCAGCGGCATCAGCAAGACCTACGCCATGACCGGCTGGCGCATCGGCTGGGCGGTCGGCCCCAAGCACGTCATCAAGGCGATGGACACGATTCAAAGCCAGGAGACGAGCTGCCCATCGAGCATCAGCCAGCTTGCGACCATCGCCGCCCTGGACGGCGATCAGGCGTGCGTCGCCGAGATGCGGAAGGAATTCGAAGCGCGCCGCGATCTCGTGGTGAGTCGCCTGAACGAACTTCCGGGCGTCAAATGCCCGACGCCTGAAGGAGCGTTCTACGCATTCTTCGATGTCTCGTCGTATTTCGGCAAAACGCTCGGCGGCCGGGCGATTAGCGATTCGGCGACGTTCTGCGCCGCGGCTCTCGAAGTCGGCCATGTCAACCTCGTGCAAGGTTCGGCGTTCGGCATGGAAGGTTACGCTCGGCTTTCGTTCGCCACGAGCCGGGAACGGATCAACAAGGGCATCGATCGCCTTGGTGCGTTTCTGCGTGGCGAGATCGGCTAACCGGTGTCCATGATGCTGTTCCTCACCGAAGACGACGTTCGTCAGCTTCTCACGATGGATGACGCTATCGCCGCGGTGTTTGCCGTGTTTCGCGATCGAGCGGCCGGTAAGGCTCGCAACATTTCGCGGGGCCGAGCGCAAACGGATCAAGCCATGCTCCATCTGCTCGGCGGCGCCGCCGACGGCATGGTGGGCTATAAGGCCTACGCCACGTCGAAACAGGGCGCGAACTTTCAGATCGGGCTCTTCGACGGCGCCTCGGGACAACCGCTCGCGCTCTTGCAAGCCGACCTTCTGGGCCAAATCCGCACCGGAGCGGCGAGCGGCGTGGCGACGCAAACTCTCGCCCGCTCGGACGCCCGGGTCGTTGGCCTCTTTGGAACCGGAAAACAGGCGAAGACGCAGGCCTGGGCGGTGTGCCGCGTTCGCCCCATCGACAGAATTCGCGTCTTCAGCCGCAACGACGCCAATCGCCGCGCATTCGCCTCGGAGTTGGCTCAGATTTGCGGTTGCGACATCGAACCCGTCACGCATCCTCAAGACGCGGTCAAAGACTGCGACATCGTCATCACCGCCACGGCCAGCAAAACGCCCGTCTTCGAGGGCGCCTGGCTCAAACCGGGCGTTCATCTCAATGTGGTCGGGTCGAATTTTTTGAACAAAACGGAGATCGATGTCGAGACGGTTCGCCGTGCGTCGATCGTCGCGGTCGATGACATCGATCAGGCGAAGTGGGAGGCCGGCGATTTCGTCGCTGCGCTTGCGGAAGGGGTTTTGACCTGGGACCGAGTGCAGAGCCTTGCCGACATCGTCTCAGGATCGCGCCCTGGCCGGGAACATGAAGACGATGTGACGCTGTTCAAATCGCTGGGCCTGGGAATGGAAGACGTCGCCGTGGCGGCGATTGTGTATCGGTTGGCGATGACGAAAGGCATGGGCCGAACGATCGCTTTCTGATGTCGCGTTTGGATCGACCTGGCGTTAGAATGGCTCGGTCAGCAGCTTATTTTGCGCTTGGAACGGAGACGCGATGCCAATTCACAACTGGAAGCGTGTGCCAGCGGGCGTCTTTCACGATTTTCAAGCCACGTGGATCCCCGAAATTAAGTCCACGCTCAACAACGGATTGCTGCCGTCGGGTTACTATGCCCTCGCGGAACAGATCGCCGGCGAATGGTCGCCGGATGTGCTCGCTCTTCAATCGGAGCCGCATTCCGACTTCGCCGACGGCAGCACGGCGACTTTATTGAAGACGGAACCACGCGTTCGTTTCACGGCTCGATCCGATGGCGACGAATATGGCCGTAAGGCCCGCCAAATCGCGATCCGGCACGTTTCCGATGACCGTCTTGTCGCTGTGATCGAGATCGCTTCGCCGGGCAACAAAGCGAACATTGCCAATTTGAAGAGTCTTGTCGATAAGGTTGCGGATGGAGTGGCCCATGGCATCCATTTTCTCATCGTCGATCTCTTCCCGCCGACCGTGCGCGATCCGCAAGGGATTCATGCCGAAATCTGGAAACGCTTTAGCGGCGAACGCTTTGAGCTTCCCGAAAGCGAATTATTGACAGCCGTCGCCTATCAAGCAGGCTTCGCGCCGATGGCGTACATCGAACCCATCGCGGTCGGCAGCCTGTTACCATCAATGCCATTGTTTCTTGAAACCGATCAGCATATCCTCGTCCCGCTCGAAGCGACGTATCAAGCCGCCTGGCGCGGCGTGCCCCAGCGCTGGCGATCTGAGCTCGAGTAGGCGAAAGCCGCGGCCTCTCGGTAAACTGTGCTCGCGGGGCAAAGTGGCGGCATCGCATGGGATGCTCTCGACCTGGGCGAAAAAAGTTTTCGAAAAGTGCGGCGGAAAAATACGTCGCCCAGGAAAAGCCGGCGTATGATTCTTTAGTGGGACAACCGCTTCACCGTCACGTTCCTGAAAGGGGAACTGCGATGCCCAAAAACAATGAGGACTGGTCCCACGACGAACCCCGTCCCGACTCAGTCCTGAATTTGAAGACGGTTCATAAGATGCTGCCCCTCGTGCGCGGCATCGTGGCCGACGTGATGAGCCGTCATCACGCCATGGCCGCCCTGCAACCCCAGGAAACGCACCTCCAACGTCAACGTCGCTCGTTGAGCTGGGGCCAGCGCAAGCAGCGCTATCTCCTCCAGGCCGATATCTCCGATCACGATCAAGGCCTCCAGGACGCCCTCACCGAACTCACGGAGCTCGGCGTGGTCATGCTCGATACCCAGGACGGTCGCGTCGGCTTCCCGACCTTGGTGAACAATCGTCCCGCCTATTTCACCTGGACACCTGGTGAAGACGGGCCGCATAGCTGGCAGTTCGTCGAAGAAGACGTCGCCCGCCCGATTCCCCCCGCTTGGCTTCAGGAAGTCAGCTTCACGGGCAGCAAGCCTGTGTGAACTCATCCATGATTTCGCTTTTTCGAAACCCCGCAGACGTCAATCTGCGGGGTTTTTTCGTTGAGAGACGGAACGCGATCGAGGACGATGACAATCGAGGCGCATGACGCGGGTGAAG
>JBAXFO010000138.1:0-9218 GCA_037139885.1 Planctomycetota bacterium | reverse complement strand
CTCAGATACCATCGTCGACCGCCGAAAGCACAAGGCGTGCCGAACACGATTGCCGTAAGTCCTTATTTCCGTAAGTACCGAAGGTGGGACTTGAACCCACACTCCCGTGAGGGAACTGGATTTTGAGTCCGGCGCACGAACATTGCCGTCGCATTGCAGTTACGACGTAAATACATGGCAAATCGCTGCATAAGTCTCGTCGAATCAGCGCTCGCATCGTTCTCGCATTGGGCTGAAATGGCCAATAATGTCAGCAAAATGTCAGCAGCAAACACCACGTCGAAGCTCGCCCCTTGCCGACCTGCCCTGCCCTATGATGTCGATTCTTTGCAGGATCGCGACTGCTCGACAACCCTTCCGTAGACATCATGTGAGTCGAGGCCCGCTGGCCTCCTTCCCGAGGGCGGGGTCACACAATTTCACGGCCGTGTCCTTTCAGTCAAGCCGGTAAACAGCATCGTTCGTAACGGCGAGTATGCTTCCAGATGGACTCACCCATGAATTCACAAATCCGTTTTTGCTGCTTGAGACAGGAATGCCCTCCGCGACCGCCTTCCAGTTGTTGTTTTGGCGTTCCCAGATGTTCCCCCGATCGTCCATAACCCAAAACTTGTTCCGATCGACGCCCCAAACTAGCGTCAAATTTGGCGCGCCTGGAGGGGCAGGAAGATCGAACGCTTGGCCGTCGAAATTATGCAGATGAACTTGGCCGCGATGACCGACCAGGATGAAACAACTGGGAATGCCCTTGACGCACGACAACCAGCCATCGATGGCTTTCATGCCTTTGGGCAAATTGCCTAATGCATACCACTTCCCGTCTCGAAAAGTCGTTATAACCGTTGGCTCGAAATCCGCTCGGGCGATCCCGATCGATTTGCCATCCGCGTAGGCTCTCGCGAGAACCGTGTTGTTCAACGGATAGTCTCGTAAGGGAACTCCATCTTCACGAAGCACAAATGAGAATTTCGCATCGTCCTCTCTAATGTCTTGCCGTTTTCCGGCGATTACTCGGACCAATGGATGATCCTCGCACGCGCAGAAGAAACTGTCGCGTCCGACCGGAACGATGGTTCGACACCTTCGGATTGAACCGTTCATTGCAGTGCCTTCCGGGGATAAGAGAAAAAGACTGCTTTCGGCCCGATTGTAACTGGGAGCCACGACAATTCGATCGTTCGTTAGTTGGGCGGCAACCGGGTAGTTGGCCCCGTTGAGTCGTCCCAGAAAAGACCATTCCTTGTTTCGGAACCGAAATGCCAATCCGGCTAAGCCATCGTCGGCGATGATCGAGTAATTGTCAGCGTCCCAGCCCACCACCCCTCGAAGGGTGATTTCGTTGAACCCAAGATCACGGAGCAAAATTGCTCTTTGAGCGAGGGCAAGTGAATCCGTTTCCTTTTTCCAGGTTGAGCCCTGGTAGCTTCGATCGGCATAACGCAGAATGGTGCCGGCGGCACCGCGGTCAAATGTCTCTTCTGCTGTCACCGACCCCATTCCTGGAAACATTCCATTCGGGTGAGTCAACTGGTGATAAATTGCTGGGACGATGGCAATTAGGACAAGCGCGACAAAGGTGACGGCAACGAGGGCTCCAATCCATTTCCATCGTGCTGAATTCGGTCGCGGTGCTATTCCCGTCGCTTTACAATTTGCGGTTGCCAGCGATGGCGACCTGCTCTTGCGGGCTCGCTCTTCGGCGACGGGCCTGAATTCAGCAGCGGAAGGCGAAACTTTACGCCTTGGAGGCAGAGCCGTTGCCTTCCGCAAATTTACAACAAATTCGGAACATGAACCCCATCGGTCTTTCGCGTTTTTGGCCAGGGCACGCGCCACCGCAGGTCGTTCTTCCGGAGGAAGCATTGAAAGATCGGGCTTCCGATTCAGGTGCCCAGCCACCAATTCAGCCGAGTTTCCTGTGAAAGGGAGCCGACCGCCTCGCATGTGGCAATAGGTGACGGCCAGTGAGTACTGATCGGAATGCCTTGTGGTCTGACCGTTGAAGAACTCCGGCGCGGCATAAGCCGTCGTTAAACTGCCGGTGTGACTCACGAGACTCTGCTCCAGACAACGAGCTAGGCCAAAGTCGCCCACCTTGATGCTGCCGCCGGACAGAAGCAGATTCTGAGGCTTGATGTCGCGATGTTGAATTCCACGCGACTTCACATCATCGGACGGATGCCGGGGCTCGTTGAGGTAGTCGAGTCCCTTGGCGGTCTCCCCCATGTATTCCAGGAGTTCGTCCTTTGGAATCCCCGGCATTCCGGTGCCGCAAGCCTCACGAAATCGCTGTTCTAACGTCCGATCTGCCAGCTCCATTGCGATGATGAGCTGCCCCGAAATCTGATAAGCCCCGAATACGGAGAGTAAGTGCGGATGACGGACTGACTTGATCGTCTCCAGCGCACGCATCTCGGCCGCACGGATTCTGCGTTCGAGACGCACAAATTTGAGAGCGACGTGGAAGCCGCCCGGCGCGGTGGCCTTCCAAACTTCGCCAAAGCCACCTCGTCCCAAGCGGCTCTCCAAGACGTAACCGGGAATCGGCTCTGTGCCCGGCCGCAATTCAGCTCCATCGCGTGCGGATTTCGCAGTCGGCGCGCCGGCCGATTGGAGCTTCTTGTTCATCACTTCCAGCAGTCGTACCTGCTCGCGGAAATGGGCAACCAACTTCGGGTCGCTGGTTCGACAGTGCTGTCCCACAAACTGGTCCAGCGTCATGACCGACCCACTCGCCTGGAGGTCTTCCCATTGGTCCAGCCACTTCTCGACGAGTTCGAGGTCCGACATACCCAGTCTCGTTCGTGAACGGAGTCTCGACGCACGTCTCGGCGTGCCGTCCATCAAGTTTGATCTTATTCCGGGACCGAGGTCACCTCCAGAAATACAGCCGCGTGAGGGAGTGACCGAGAATCAAAAGGTGGATTTTGAAGAAGTGCCGCCCGCTTCGGTCTGCTGTTTGCCGCTCGCCACTTCGTCGCTGACTGACCTGGCCGAACACCCGCGTGGGAAATATTCGACCATGACATGCTCTTGCCGCAATGCGAGGCGGACGACTGCCGAATTCGGTCCAATAGAGGGGTGACCATGAGCGATCCTAGCCAAGATTTGCAGCGGATTCTCGACCGCCTCGCTCAGGGTGATCCAAAGGCGAAAGACGAATTGATCCAGAGGTCGCAGGATCGATTGCATCGGCTCGCGCGAAAGATGCTCCGCTGCGACCCGCGTGTCGCCCGCTGGGAACAAACGGACGATCTGTTGCAAGCATCGCTCGTGCGACTCCATCGATCGCTGGATTCCGTTCAACCGGCGACTGTCCAAGCCTTCATTGGTTTGGCCGCGACTCACATGCGACGGGAGTTGACCGACCTCGCAAGGCACCACTTTGGGCCACACGGGGATGCGAAGCACCATTTTTCGGATGGCGACCGCGAAAACGACGGTTCTGGTCATCCGCTTCACGAGCCGGCATCGCCAGGCGATGGGCCGAGCACGCTTGCCGAGTGGGAGACGTTCCATGAAAAAGTGAAGGAACTCATCGCAGAAGAGCGGGAGGTCTTCGACTTCGTCTACTACCAGGAACTCTCTCAAGAGGAAACAGCCATTTGTCTCGGCGTCAACGAGCGGACGATCCAACGGCGCTGGCGTTCGGCGAAGCTAAACCTGGCTAAACTCATGCGGGGCGAAATGCCCAATTTGTGATGTGGAAATCACGATGCGGCGATCGGCAGGCGGAAAATGAACCGGCGGCAGAGATCGCAAATGAATCTTGCCGCCGGGTGATCGAAAATGTTCAGACGCTGGGGGGGGCCTACGACGCCAGAGAGTGGTTTCCGTTGCGATCCGCCGCCAATTGATTGGTGGGTTCGGGCTTGAGGACCGTCTCCCCCGACTTCGGACCCACGTCATTCGTCGCTGACCGATTCACGGATGCCACATCCGATTTGGCATTCTTCTGTTTGTCGCCGGCCATGGGCGCGATGACGTCCGCGTCGAACTGCTTGCGAAGATCGCGGCAAATCTGGGTGACGATCGCGATTGCGACATGAATGGCCTGGACGTTCTTGGGCCGGTTTTCGGAGCGGAGCAGTTCCTCGGCCCGAATTCGGATTTGTTTGACGAGCGCTTGCGACTTCTGCTTCACGAATTTTCCTTCCGGTGATTCGCCCGTGAGTCGAATCTTCTCGGTCGCGACGAATTCGTCCGCTTCGATTTTCTTGGATTCCAACTCGTCTCGCGTCATCGGCAGCAAGCTCACCGCCACGACAGGGGCCGATGGGGTCGGCTGACTAGGCGACTGGGCGCTCGGTGCCGTCCTGATTTGCAATTCCGCCAACATGGCAAGAGCGGAGTTGATCGTCCTCGCCTTGGTGTGAACATTGTTCTTCATGAGAGCATCGTAGCCCGCGGCGATCTTCATGTACTTCTGGGATTGGCGGGAGGACAGGTCGCAGTTTTTTTTGAGCCACTGCAACCAGGAGTCACCATCATCCTTGACGATCGCCTTCGCCTGGGTCAGCGCAAGCCCTGCATCCCGTGCGCACTCCAATGAAGTGCGGATACTCGCTTGGAACCTGCCGTGGTGTTCTTTGATCTGCCGGGCGAGATTGTCCAGGTGCTTCAACTGGGTCGTCGCGTCGTCAATCGGTGCGGGGTTCGGATTCGGGTTTTCGGTGGACATGGTTGAGACTCCAAAAAGGTCAGAAACTGCGGTCGGCCCTGTGCCACTCGGCAACAATTGATTTGACCGGCCTACCAGCGAAGCGGTCGTGAGAGCGAGGGGACGACACGCTTTTCTGAAAAATTTGAGTCGGATGGAAGATCGCCAACGAAGAACTGTCGGTCGCTTGCGCCTTACAGGGCGTATTTACTTCTGCCACCAATCAAGACGCCCGCCCGATACGGAATCGGGCGGGCGGAAAGGACGTCAAAATCGCCGAACTTGGTTGATGGTCACTTCTCCCATGAGTCCGTGCGAAACGGCAGGGCCGGCAGACCGTCGCGGTTGAACAGGTTCGCCCACGGGTGGGTCTGGCTCCATGCGTAGCGGACGGCTACCGGTTCCGTCACCTTGAGGCTCGAAAGGACCACCGCGTTGCCGTCGATGACGGCGTCGGCCCAGACGAAGTTCTTGTCCGCGCCGGCAATCGCGAAACCTTGAAGAGCCTCGCCGTTCTTGAACGCCAATCCCTGGCCAGCGTGGTCGAACGTGATGCGAATCTTGTTTCCCTCGGACTTGTGACTTTGATAGACCGGGCCGTAGTATTCGCCCTTTCTGCCGTAAACCATGCCGAGAGCGACCTGGCTGGCGCGGGTGCCGTAACCAGATTTGTTGATCGGGTGGATGCCGGGGCCGAGGTCGCTGGTGATCGCCATCGCGGTGTTCGGATAGTTCTTGATGCGAATGTGATTGTCGCGGTAGAACCCGGCCGACGCTGGCGGGACGCTTGCCGGCAGCTTGGCGAACTTGTCGGCGGCAGTCATGATCGGGTCATCGTAGTTCCAGGCGCATCCGCCACCGCTCGGCTTTTGAATGAAGATGAATGGGAACTCTCCCTGCCCCCACGCCAGTCGCCAGCCGCGAATCAATGCCCCCATCAAGGTGTATTGGTCGAGCCCCGAGACCGCCGTGCCCGACTCTCCTTGATCCCACACGACGCCGCGAATGGCGAACGGCTGGAATGGCTTGATGTGCGCTTCATAAAGGTGGCCGACCTTGCCTTGGACCTGGCCCGCCTTGGCCGGAGCTTGCGGCTTCTTCGGAGCCGGCTTGTCGTCCTTCTTTGCCTGCTCCACGGCCTTCTCCCACAAGGTCAGCGCCGCATCGTATTTCGCCTTTTGCTCCTCGAAACTGACGGTCGCCCCAGCCTTTTTGATCACTTGCTGGCAGGCATCGTCTTTGGCCAGCATCTCGTCGCTGAGCCAGTAACCCGATGGCGTGCCGCCGACCGCGCCGACCATGAGCCCCACCGGCACGTCGAGTTCCTGATTCAGCCGGACCCCAAACGCGAACATCAGCGCCGAGAACGACTGGTTCGACTTCGCATTCGATTCCTGCCATCCGCCGCGGCCGGCAGTGATGAGGCGAATTTTCGGGTACGACTCATTTGCGAGCTTCGCCAGGACCGGGTCGCTTTTCATGTAGGAGTTTACGGTGCCCTGCATGTTCGACTGCCCAGACCCGACCCAGACTTCGCCGACCAGGACGTCGTCCAGTTTGAGCGTGTTTTTGCCGGTGACGGTCAACGTGTCGGGCCCACCCGCCTTGAGCCGATCGAGCTTCACAGCCCATTTTCCGTTCTCATCGGCAATCGTCGATTTCTCTTGGTCGCGGAATTTCACGGCGACCTTCTCGCCGGGTTCGGCCGTTCCCCAGATCGGCACGAGCATGTCCCGCTGGAGGACCATGCCCTTGCTGATCGCCGCCGGAACCTTCACCTCTGCGTAAACGGACCGCGGTTCAAACGCGACACCGACGCAAGCGAACAATAGCGCCAATCGCCAGCCAACATTGCAGAACATGATGATCTCCTTCAAACCGAAAATCGGGCGGTCTCGTATTGTCCCGATTCTACGGCCTGGGAAATCGAATCGGAACGAGAATCAACGAATTCTTAGCGGCATCGTTCGATGGCGATGACCCACGCCAATCTCAACGCGAGTAACATGTCAAAGAGTACATTTTTGCATTGACGCTTTCGTTCATTGGCAGTCATTGCGTTGAGTGGTCCAGGTGACACAATCAAGCAGAACCGCCTGGAACTGGCGAGGCGCATGACCGGACCGAGTCGGAATTCGATATTGTGGGATTTGTGGGTGACCACGAAGTTTTCCGCCCGATCGGTGATTTCCCGAAGTCTGAGAAGAGACCCGTTCCGAGTCGCGGGAGTACTTATGGACGAAGCTGTGCCATCGAAAACGTCTCAGCAGGATTCGCCTGAGCCTGTCCCGCGAGCCGTTCTGCTCCGAATCCGAAAACTCGCTGATCTCGCAAGCGAGGTCGAACACGGCAAATTCAGTTTGTCAGTAACCCGCCTGACCGTCCTCAAGAGCCTGTGCAAAGACGCCGAAATGGCGGGGCGTTTCGTCATCGATTTAGCCCACAGAACCTGCAACCATATCGCTCAGGGGAAGAGGCGTTCGTCGCATCGCACGGGGACCATCGACCGCAAACATCGCGAGTTGATGGCCGAGACAATGGCTGCGATGGACGCATGGCAGCAAGGCCCGACCGAGAAACAACGGCGAGACTTACAGGATTTGCGCTCTCGGTTGAAAGCCGAGCAGAATGAGTTCAAGAAGATCAAATGGGGGTCCGTTCGCATCATCACCGATTCGGACCTGCTTCTTTTCGAGCTGGCCGTGTCTTGCCTGCTTTGTCCCGCTCAAGAAGCTGGGAGAATGGCCTATCAGACCGCAAGCCATTTCGCCGAGCGGTACAACCCTCGGTATGGCACCGGCCTGCCGCCGGAATCCGCTCCGCTGGTTCGGGAGATTGCCGATTTTTGGATGGGACAGTTCGGGCTCACCGCCGTGTCGATCCGAAACCCGCAGAAGCCGATCAAGAAATCGAGTAAGCCCATGACAGCCAAGTTCACGCATCGCCAAGGACAGTTCTTGGCGTTCATCCACGCCTATCGAACGATGCACCGCCAAAGCCCGGCGGAATTGGACATGGTCAAGCACTTCCGCCTGACGCCTCCCTCGGTTCACAGCATGATCGTCAGGCTCGAAGAACTGGGCTTCGTCACGAGAGAGCCGGGCGTTCCACGTTCAGTTCAAGTAGCGATTCCCGCATCTGAAATTCCGGCGCTCGAACCCGTCGCCGCTCCACCTTGGTAATGGGCACCGGGCGACCCCGATTGGAAGCGGGAGAAGAGATGGAGGCCGTCGTAACGATACTCTCGAATCAAAGGAGCATCAATTCGCACTGGCGAACTTCGATGGCCTTTTCCTCGCCGTCGAACTGAACCAGAGAATGTCCGACGTGAACCGTCCACGTCAAAAGGACGACGCCGTAGTATCCGGTGGTCTTGTGGAGAACTCGTCGTCCCGGTGGAAAGTCTTTCATCGCAACCTCCATGTCGATCAGATGCCAAAAGATGGGCGGCATTAGACCAAACCGATTGCGTGATTTCAAGAAAAAACTGCTCCTCACTCCGAAGCGACGAAAACCTCAGCCATTGCGACCTTCTCACGCTTCTTCCTTGGGAATTTGGGAGCGGGCTCTTCCTGCGGTCCTGGGATTTCCACCGGATGTTCCACTCCTTGAAGCTGACGAACCGCCCTTACGCCGCTTGGGGTAATCCGGTAGGAGGTCGGAATGTGTCCCGTGTTGAGTTCGATCCATTCAAAGGCCAGCAATTCGCCGTGCAGCTTCGACATTTGCGAGGGGTCGAGTCCATCCATCTCTTTCAAGCGTGGTTGCCAGATTGACCGATTTTCTTTGCCCAGGTCGGCGTAACGGGATAAAAGGACCAGAAGGTGCTGGCTGTTCCGAAGCCGATCAAGGTCGTCGAACTCGTGAAGCATGGGAATCCTCCGGTGTTGAAGGGTTCATCGGAGGCGGAATCGCGTATCTTGAGAGGCAGAATTTGCTCTTCAATCCAACTGGACATCGGCGTGGCGGAAGTGCCGGTCAAATTGATTGAAAGGGTTTGGTCCTTCGTTCTTCGATAGTTTGCCGACGCTGCTCCTCAAGAGCAACGGTCCAATCATGGACGGCGAGGCAGCGAGGGGAAGCCTTCCTCATGCGTAGGGTGGTGGATCATGTACCTATCCCAAGCTGTCGATGAAATTCGAGATACGCTGGTTCAGCACCGGCTGTCGGGAAGAAAAGCCCTGTGGTCCACGATTTTGAAGCAGATCGCCAAGCAGAATTCATTCGACGGTCATTATGCCGATACCATTCTGGACGCAATTCGTGCCTTCCTGAAACCGCTCGACGACAAGACGATTATCTCTCTCTGGCGGGAAACAGAAACGGGAATGTGCGACGAAACGGAGGACGAGTGCCTGTTTCCCGAATGTTGCCGAATCGACCTGGAGATGGAGATATTGCACCAGACCACAGAACTGGCTTGGTGGGAAGCCGAGCAGTTGAAGCCGAAGTCGAAAAGAAAGAAGCGGCGTCCAGAAATGGAGGACGACTGATGCTCCCTCTTCACCACGACCCGCACTTCACCTTCCCCTTGCGGAGTCCCCGATGAAGCGTCCCC
>JBAXFO010000137.1:0-9233 GCA_037139885.1 Planctomycetota bacterium | reverse complement strand
CCTGCAGCACGCCACGGCCCAACGCCAGGGCCACGACCGCATGCCCGGCTTCGTGATACGCGGTGACAACCGAATGGGGAGTCATTGTTACAAGCATTAAGGACGGCCTGCGCCGACCAACCGACGGCGCCTGTCAGTAACGTATCGACGGCCTCAGCCGCTTGCAACGCCCCCGCCTTCCGCGTCCGCTCCCTTGCCAACGCCCCGCCGAATTGGGACATTAGCGGTGTCTCGATCTCCCCGTCGATGTTGTGAGCGGGCGTCATGGCGGTTGCGGGGCCTCTCGAATCCGACTCCTCCGGAATCGGCGCGTTGCGCGCCCTGATATCGGGCTTGATTCTCACGCTCGCTCAAATCGTCTTCGCATGTCTCGCGGGGATGTACGCCGAGGGCGGCATCAAGGCTAGCTCGGCCGAGGCCGTGCGGGCTTACGTTCGGCTGGCGCAGTTCGATAGTCAGTGGCACATCTGGATCGCGGACGAAGGCTATGATGCCGACAAGGAATTTCAGAAAGGCGTTCTGGGGAACGTCGCGTTCTTCCCGGCTTATCCGCTCCTCGTTCGCGGCGTCGTCGAAATCACGGGTTTGCCGACGGCGCTGTGCCTGCTGATCGTCGCCCAACTCGCATGCTGGGGTTTTTGGACGTATTTCTTCTTGCTGCTCGACGATCACAACGTCTCGCCCGCCAACGCCCGCATCTTGGCCCTCGTCATCATGTCGCAGCCGGCGGCGTTTTTTCTCGTCGCGGGTTATGCCGACTCGCTTTTTCTCTTCAGTCTCCTGGGCTACATCTATTGGTCCGAATCGCCGCGTCCGGCGTTCAAATGGCTCGGCGCGGTGCATGGGTTTCTGATGACGGCGACGCGCATCATCGGTTTGCCGCTGGTGATTTATCCCGTGGTGCGGGCCCTGATCTCGGGGCCGCGCAGCACGCGAATGGATCGTCTTTTCGATGCGGTTCTCTTGGCCGCCGTGAGCAGCATGGGAGGCCTGGCGTTTCTGGGATACTGCCATCAGACGTTCGGCGCCTGGGATCTCTCGCTCATCACCCGGGAAGCGGGTTGGCATGTGAAGCCCGATGCGATGGCGTTGCTCAATACGGACAATTATTTACTCGACCTCGTCCTTTGGAAGACCGACGGTTTCGTGTCGGCCGATTGGTTGAGCCGGGCTCACGTTCCTGCGTTGTTGACGATCTTCGCGGCGCTTTTCAGCTTGGAGATGTACGTCGCATCGACGCTGCCCAATTCGACGCTGGGTGACCGTTTCGCGTATTTCATCGTCGCCTTCGTTCTTTTTGGCTTTCTGGTGGCCGGACTGGCGAACAGCGGCTTTCGCTCGCTGATTCGCTACATCCTGCCCTGCGAGATTTTGCTGATCCTCCAGATCGCGCATCTCTCGACGGACGAGGATCTCGAAGGAAGCGATTGGGCGATGCTCGTGTTGGCCGCGCTCGTTATTGTGCCGTCGTTTGTCGTGCAGGCGGTTTTCGCGAACCGCTTTTTGAACGGACTCTGGGTGGCGTGATCGGGACGATGCCGTCGGCGTCGGCTACGCGTCCGGTTTTAAAGCGATGCTGGCGTTCGGGGACGCGGGAATGGCGGGACTGCCGGCCGCGGCGTTGCGCCGCTGCCAAACTTCAATCAGAGCGACGGTGACGGCGACAATCGCCGGCCCCAGAATCATGCCCGCGGTTCCGAAGACGGCGATGCCCCCGAGGAACGCGATCAACGCCGCGACCGGATGCATCCGCATCCTTTCGCCCGCCAAACGCACGTAAACAAAATTATCGACGATGACGAACGTCGCCAGCCCCCAACCCATGAGGGCGGCCGCAGCCAGGGTACGATCCGTGAGGGCAAGGTAGACGGCCGTCGGAAACCAGACGAGCGCCGCACCGACGATCGGCAACAGGCCGAGAATAAACATCGCCACCGCCCAAACCACCGGCGCCGGCAGCCCCAGCCACCAGAACAACAAGCCGCCGCCCACGGAATCGATAACGCTCGTGATGATCGTCGCATAAAGGTTCGCATGCACGGTGTCGGCCGCACGTTGAATGACGCGATCGCTCTCGGCGCGCGACATCGGCAGCAGATCGCGAAGGCCATGCAAAAACTCGGCACGGTCGACGAACAGATAAAACATGACAAACACGGCCACCAGAAACTGAATCAGGGCAGACACAGACCCTTGCGCGAACCCGGAAGCGCCTTCAACGCTTGAACCGATGAGCTTCTGTACTTCCGCTTCGACATCGACTCCCACGCGGTCCATCCACCCGACGAAACGACTGAGCAGCGGCACGCTTTCGAGCGAATTGCGGATGCCCTGGTCGGCCGTCGATTCTTGATATTTTTGGGTCACCGCGGTCGTCTCGGCGGCCAGTTGATAGGTGATGAACAACCCGCAGCCGACGATGACGGCGACGACCACGGATGTCGTCAGGGCCGCGGCGAGGGAAGGATAGGGGACGCGCTTGCCGATCCAGCGGTGCAGAGGCCATGCAATGATCGTCAGAGCGACGCCCCAGGTCAGCGCCGGCAGAAAGGGGATCGCGATGGTGATCGTGAGGCCGATCGCCGTCCCAATCAGCACGACGAGCGCCAACATGCGCATGCCGTCTCGTAATGCTAGCGGCGGGTTGTCATCGTCGGAGGGAGACATCGTTTCGTCCTCGTAGATGTCGTACCAATGCTCAAAAGTGAGCGAGCGACTTCTCGCTTTTAGCGCCGGAGGGGATCCACAGCCGCCGCCGTCGGCGCCGTCACAGCCGCTCGAGGAGCCGGAGCCGGAACGACCACGGGTTGCACCGTCGGCGCGGGGTCCACAATCGCCGCCGGGGCCGCCGGCTCGGCCGAGCGGCTGATCGGTCCCAGGGCAAAGCCGATGACCATTAAAATCACGCCCGTCGCGAAAAAGCCCATCAACCAAAACATGGTCGTATGCACGGTGTCGGGATGGAACGTGTCGGCGAATGCGAAATAATAGATGGCCGTCCAAACATTGAGGAGCGCGCCCACTGTGATGTAAATAATGGCCGTGCCAGGCGCGAATGAGGGCTTGGAAAGAAGAATCATGGCAGACCTCCGTTGGGGAATCAAAGTGATGGAAGCGTATTCCCATTAGCAAGTCTCGCGCCGAAGCGTGCATCCGCGGCCTGGCCCCTCAATCGCGTCCGGTCGTATCGGTTGTAACGATAACGCCATGTCCGCACCCTGTGACTTGTGGGGGGAAAAAGCCGCGTTTGACGACTCTTCCTGCGCTTTCGTGACCTACACTTCATGTGTCTCGACGCACATCGGAAAGAGGGTCTCGGCATGTGTGGCATCGTCGGATACACCGGTTCCCGGAACGCGGAGCCGATTCTTCTCGAAGGTTTGGCCCGGCTCGAATATCGCGGCTACGATTCCGCAGGGATGATCACCCTCGCCGACTCGCGTTTCAACCTGCGCAAAAGCGCCGGCCGCATCGCCAACCTCGGCAGCCTTCTGTCCCGCCAGCCCGCACCCGGCACCATGGGCATCAGCCACACACGCTGGGCCACGCATGGCGGAGCGACCGATCTCAACGCCCATCCTCATCTGGGCGGCAATGGCGAAGTCGCGGTCGTCCATAATGGCGTCATCGAAAACTACTCCGCTCTCAAACGCGAACTCGAAGCGGAGGGGTTCGTTTTCAAGAGCGAGACCGATACGGAAGTCGTCGCGCACCTCGTCGCGAAATATTTGCAAGACGATCTCGTCGAGGCCGTCCGCAGCGCGATCGCACGCCTTAAGGGGACATATGGTCTCGCGGTGGTCAGTCCCAAGTTTCCCGGCATGATCGTCGGCGCGCGCCTGGGAAGCCCGCTCGTTGTCGGCGTCGGCTCCAACGAGGCGTTTTTGGCGAGCGATCCCTCGGCGCTCGTGGGCTATACGGACAGCGTCGTCTATCTCGACGATCATCAGCTCTGCGTCTTGCGGCCCAACAACTGGGAAGTGCTCACGCGCGACAAAGCCATCACCGAAGCTCGCGTCTGTTTTCTCGACGGGCAGACCGAAGATTCCGATCTTGGCGACCACGAACATTACATGCTCAAGGAGATTTTCGAGCAGCCCGAGGTCGTCGAACGCGCCATGGCGGGCCGGTTCGACGAAAGCGACGCCACCGCCCATTTCGGCGGACTGAACCTCGACGCCGCCTACCTTCGTGGGGTCGATCGCATCATCTTGACCGCTTGCGGCACCAGTTTTCACGCGAGTCTCATCGGCGAATATCTGTTCGAACAATTCGCCCGCATCCCGGTCGAAGTCGAATACGCCAGCGAATATCGTTACCGAAATTCCCCGATCGACCGCAACAGTATTTTGATCGGCGTGACCCAATCGGGCGAGACCGCCGACACCTTGGCTGCGCTGCGGGAAGCCAAACGCAAAGGCATCCGCACGCTCGCCCTGTGCAACGTCGTCGGCAGCACGATCGCCCGCGCAGCGGATGGCGGGGTCTACCTCCATGCCGGCCCCGAAGTCGGCGTCGCCAGCACCAAGGCGTTCACCGCGCAAGTCACCGTGCTCACGTTGCTGGCGCTCTATCTGGGCCGCATGCGGCATCTCTCGCATGCCGCCGGCAGCCGCATCCTCGATGAACTCAAGGCGATGCCGGACATTCTGCGCAAGACGCTGCAATGCCATGAGCAAGTGAAACAAGTCGCCCTCAAATATCATCAAGCGACGAACATGCTTTACCTGGGCCGGCAGTATCTCTTCCCCACGGCTCTCGAAGGAGCGTTGAAGCTCAAAGAAATCAGCTACATCCACGCCGAGGGATATCCGGCCGCTGAAATGAAGCACGGTCCCATCGCCCTCGTCGATGAAAACACGCCGAGCGTTTTCCTGGTGCCGCACGGTCAGGTTTATCACAAGGTGATGAGCAATCTCGAAGAGGTTCGAGCCCGCGGCGGTCCCGTCATAGCGATCGCATCGGAGGCCGATGAAGACATTCACGCGAAGGCCGACGACGTGATCACGGTTCCGTTCGCCCCCGATTATTTGCAGCCCCTGGTGACCGCGATTCCGCTTCAGCTTCTGGCGTATCACATCGCGCTTTTGCGCGGTTGCGATATCGACAAGCCTCGCAATTTGGCGAAGAGCGTCACCGTCGAATAAGGATTCGGCGACGACCACCCCCTCAACCCCCATCCTCTCTCCCCCGAGGGGATTTCGCAGACACGTTCGGTAACAGACTTGAGGAGCCCGTCCATGAAATTGTGCGTCTTCGAAGACAACAACGTCGACTATCTCGAACCCATTACGTTGACACGACCAGCGTTCGATATCCGCTGCGGGACCAGCACGGTGCTCGAGCGCCAACGCCTTCTCTTCGGCCTTCCCGAAACCGGCGCCTGGCTGCGGCGCGGCCAGATCGCCCATGCCAGACTCGGGCACGACGGCATGCCGATCAACGACCGCGATTGGCTGCGCCGCGAACCGACGACGCTCGTCAACGCTCGCTGGCTGGCGCCAACCGATCATATGACGGATCTCGAAACGCCGCGCGTCGGCCTCGTCGGCAATCAAGTCGCGTATGTCATTAGCCCGAATTTCGAATGGGCGGATCTCAGCGACGGCGTCGACAATGTGCTGCTGAAATGCCTGGAGACCCTGCCGACGTGCGAAGCAGGGGGCGCGATGCTCGACTTCCTTTGGGACGTCGTCGATCGCAACGGCGAAGCGATCTGCGACGACGCCGACGCCTTTCGCGGCAGCCGTACTCTGCAAACCTTGTTGCCCGCGAACGTGACGATCATGGGCCAGATCGAAGACTTCGTGCTCGTCGAAGGGGCTTCGGTCGAGGCGTATGTGACCGCCGACACGCGCAACGGCCCGGTGATCATCGATCGGGGCGCCATCATTCATTCGTTCAGCCGCCTCGAAGGACCCTGCTACATTGGGCCGGAAACGGTCATCATGGGCGCCAAGGTGCGCGCGGGCACCTCGATCGGCCCGTGCTGCCGCATCGGCGGCGAAGTGGAATGCAGCATCATCCAGGGATACAGCAACAAGTACCACGAAGGGTTCCTGGGCCATTCGTACATCGGCGAATGGGTCAATCTCGCCGCCGCCACGCAAACGAGCGATCTGCGCAACGATTACGGCATCGTCCGCCTCACCGTCAACGGCCAACGCATGAGCACGGGCCGCACCAAAGTCGGGTCGTTCATCGGCGATCACACGAAGACCGGCCTCGGCGCGCTCCTGAACACCGGCAGCGTCATCGGCGCATTTTGCAATCTGTTGCCGACCGGATCGCTGTTGCCGCAAGTCGTGCCGTCGTATTGCCAGGTGCAATACGGGACGGTGCAAGAGCGTTGGGATCTGAAAGAGATGTTCAGCACGGCCGACGCGGTGATGCGTCGTCGGGGGCTGGGATTCAGCTCGGGGCATCGCGAGTTCTTCGATGAACTTTATGAAGCGACCGCCACGGGCCGGCGCCGGACGATTCGCGAATACGAAGTTCGCCGCATGAAGCGCGTCTAGCGGATGGTTCTGCCGGACGACGCTTCTGCGAACCTCGTGAATCAGTATGCCGCTTGCAAAATCCCCTGCAAATCGTCGAGCGTCACCGGCCGGGGATTGACCCGGCACACGCGTTTGATCGAAAGCGCCTTCTCGGCGAAGCCGGGCAGTTGTCCCTCGCTCACTTGCAAATCGCGCAAGCGATCGGGGATGCCGATATCGGCGCGCAACTGCCGCACCGCTTTCACAGCCCGGCGCGACGCCTCGTCTTCATCGAGTTCCTCGATATCTTCGCCCAGCCAACTGGCGATGCGTGCAAACGCCGGCCCCCGAGCGGGACGGTTGAACTCCATCACATAGGGAAGCAGTAGGCCGTTGCCCAAACCGTGTGAGCAGTGCACGGCCGCGCCGAGCGGATACTCGAGCGCATGCACGATGGCGACGCCGACATTCGAGAACGCCATACCGCCGAGCAACGCCGCCAGAGCCATACCTTCACGAGCTTCGAGATCGGCGCCGTCGCGCACCGCCCGCCGTAGGAACTGACCGACGAGGCGGATCGCTTTTTCCGCGACCATGTCTCCCATCGGATGACGCCCTTGATAAATGCTCCGCTCGCCGGGAGGGAGCGGGAAGACTTCGTTATCGATGGCCGTGAACGCTTCGATGGCGTGCGTGAGGGCGTCGATGCCGCTGTCGGCGGTCACCTTCGGCGGGCACGATTGCGACAGCAGCGGATCGACGATCGCGGCCCGTGGACGTAGGTAATTGCTCAGGATGCCCACCTTGACGTGATTTTCCGTATCGGTGACCACCGCCGCCCCGGAGACTTCCGAACCCGAACCGGCTGTCGTGGGAATGCAGATGACCGGCAAGATGGGACCGGGAATTTGATCGTCGCCGAAGAAGCGCCGCGGTGATCCCGGATAGGCGAGCAGCGTGGCGGTGAGCTTCGCCAGATCCATATTGCTGCCGCCTCCCAGGCCGACGACGGCATCGGGCCGGACCTTGTGCCCCAGCTTCGCGCATGCTTCGGCCGCGCGGAGCGACGGTTCCGGCTCGCCGCCCGTGAAGATCTCGACCTCGATGCCCGCTTCGAGCAACGGGCCATGGATGCGATCGATTAGCCCGGCATCGGCCAAGATGGGATCGGTAATCACCAGGACACGTTTGGCTTGCAAACGCCGGGCGACTTCGCCGAGTTGATTGACGGCATTCCGCCCGAAGACGATCTCGCCGGCGGTGTGAAAAGTCCAGACCGTACGCATGGCCAAATCTCCTGGGCGCGTTGGCGAATTCCGTTGGCGGTCATTATATGCTTAGCGATTCTTGAGTTGACTGCGGACATACCGTAGGGCGGCCTCGCGCTGCGCATCGATGAACCCGTCCGGAACTTGCTGCGTTTCGAGCTCGGCGAGAATCTCCTCGATTTCGACCAATTGTCCGGGCGTCGCCGTATTTCGCAAATGGACGTAAGCGATTTTCGCGTCCTCATCGAGGAGGTAAATCCAGGTGTTGTCGTCGCGGCGTTTCGCGCCGGCGACAGCTTCGTGCTTGACGGGAGCGAACGCAAGCATGGCTTCGATTGGTCTGCCGTCGCGTTCGAGAGCGAGGCGCACCTTGAGAGCAACCCGATCGCGGGGATTCGCAGTCCCTCATCCCCGGGGTTGACGCGATGGCGAGGCGGAGATGCGGTCGGCGAGGAGGATCGCTTGCTCGGTGCAGTCGTTCATGGCGACGCCGCGATACGAGTTGCCGGCAAGGTAGAGACCCGGGTGTGCGATCGTGCTCGCGTCGATGCGTTCGAGGCGGGCGAGGTGGCCGAGGCGGTATTGGGGGATGCCGGGTCGCCAGCGCTGGATGATGTGGAAGACCGGTTCGGCGGCGATGTTCTGCACGAGTTTCAATTCCGCGCGGACGGCGGCCAGGAGGCGGGCGTCGTCCCATGAGACCATGTCGGCCCGACGCCAGCCGCCGCACATGGCGCGCATCAGAACGACTCCCTGGGGAGCCCGGCCCGGAAAAATCGACGAGCACCATTGCACGCCGAGAATGTCGCGGCGGAGGCGTTCGGGGGTGATGAAGCCAAAACCGTCGACGCCTCCGGGAATGTCGCCGGCGCGGAACGCCAGAACCACGACGGCGATCTCGTTGAAGGCGATGTTCGCAACTTCCTCGGCAAGAGTCGGATCGAGGTCGCGAACGATAGGGGCTTGTTGATGAGCGGGGCAGGTGAGAACGATGGCGTCGGCCGACCAGGAATCGCGCCCCTCGCCATGAACGGTCCACGTCGGCTTGTGCGGATGGCCCGTTTTGGTGAGCGAGCGAATGCGTACGCCCAGGATCGGGGGCACACGAAGCGAGGCCGTCAGGGCTTCGACGAGCACGCGTAGCCCGCCATCGAACGACCAGATGCGGCCTGGCTTCGGCTTCGGTTCGCCGCGAGCGCGGGCGGCCGCGGCGCGTTGTTTGGCCGAAGCGGAAATGCCCTTGAGGATGCTGCCGTAGTCGCGTTCAAGCGCGGCGATGCGGGGAAAGCAGGCGGGCAAACTCAGCAGGGCCGGGTCGCCCGCATAGATGCCGGTGACGAGAGCGTCCGCGAAGATGTCGGCCGTTTCGCGGCCCGCGCGTCGGCGGGCGAAGGCGTCGATCGATTCGTCGGCAAGCGTTCCCTTGCGGCGAAAACGTTCCGCGAGAAATGAGAGTTTGCCGCGCCACGAAAGCAGCGGCGTTTTG
>JBAXFO010000136.1:0-9278 GCA_037139885.1 Planctomycetota bacterium | reverse complement strand
ATCGAACACGGTCTGGTCAAGCGAATGCGGATCTCACGCGTCGACACGATGGATTCGAACATGGCGTTCGTGGAAATCAACCCGAAGTATCGCGACCTCCTCGCCGAGGCGGGCTTCGCATGCGCGGCCGACTTCCTGGCCCGTTCCGGCGAGCCGATCTCGATCCGCGAAGATCGCCGTGTCGAACGCGTCGCGCTGACCGATGACTTCGCCGGCTACTTGAAGAAAGAAACCCGCATCTTGATTCGCGAACGTCTGTCGAGTTTGGCCGGCGGCTTCGGCTGGTCGTCGAAATCTGTCCGCGAAGGCATGGTTCTGGGCGAACTCGCCCGCGCAGGCGTCGGTTGCCCGGTGGTTTTGGCGTTGGGGGAGGCGGAGGGGCAGGCCTTCGTGCTTCTCAAAGAAGAACGCGATTTTCTCTCGCTCGATGAGTTCTTGCGACGCAGCCCCGAACAGACGCGGCGCATCGCCCAGCTTTTGGGCCGCGAGCTGTCGCGGATGCACGAGACCGGATTCTTTCACCCTGACTTGTTCGCGAAACACGTTCTCGTGAGCCAGAGCGACACCCTCGATCGCATCTGCCTCATCGACTGGCAGCGGACGCGGCGTCTCCCGAAAGTGCCGTGGTCGCGACGCATCGTCGATCTGTCGACGCTCGACGCCTCGCTGGGCGCTGGCGCAGTGAGTCTCCGCGATCGCTTGCGCTTGCTCGACAGTTATCTGCAAGGTTGCTCCGGTCCGCGGGTGAACGTGCGTAAATTGATCGCCGCCATTCGCAGTCGGGCGTGGCTGTTGCTGAAGCAGCGCCGCATCCAGCGGCAGCAAACGGCCAGCGTACGGCCCATGCCGGTTCCGGTTCGCCCCTACGACTGGCACGGCTGGCATAATTGCCCCGTTCGGCTGACGGAACCTAATCTCGCCGTCTTTCCTTTAGTAGAGTTTTTGCGCGGGCAGGCCGATCTTCACCTTCGTCGCCGCACGCTCGGGCATGCTGGCGAGGCGTTGCGCCGCCTGCATGATGCGGGCTATCTGCCGGCCGATCCGGGGCTGGGAACGTGGCACGTGCATTCGCCGAGCGCGGATGCGATCGAGATTTTGCTCACGAGCGTGGCCGATCTGACGCCGACCTCCGGGCCGGTGATCGCGGAGGCCGCCGACGATATCGCCCGCCTGTTCGCCCGCCATGGCACGACCTTGAGTCGAGCCGATCTGTTGAGCGTCGTGCACGGTTACCTCGGCTCGACAGCCTCGCGCCGGGCGCGCCGAGACCTCGTTCGCCGCATCCTCGAGGCGCGAGAAACCGCCCAATGAATATCGCCTTCTGCTACGAAAGCGTTCTCCCCGCTCGCGGCGGTTGCGAGACCTATATCGCCGACCTGTCGCGCCGCTTGGTCGCGGACGGCCATGCCGTGCATCTGTACGCCTGCCGCTGGGACGCCGAGCATCTCCCCGAAGCGTTGACCTACCATCAACTCCCTGCGATCATCGGCCCGCGGTTCTTGCGCCCCTGGCGTTTCGGTCAGGCGTGTTTGAACGCCATGCAGAACAATCCCCACGATGTCACCGTCGGCTTCGATAAGACCTGGGGGCAGGATGTCCTCTATCCCCAAGGCGGCCTGCATGTCGCGTCGGCGGATTACAATCTCCGCAAGGCGCCGACGCGCCTGGGCCGTTTCGCCGCCCGCATCGCAAAGATGTTCGACGTGGCGCATGTCTCGTATTCGATGCTCGAACGCAAGCAATATTTGAGCCCCAAGAAGCCGCTCATCATCGTGAACAGCTTCATGGTGCGCGATCATTTTCAGCACTATTATGCCGTGAGCTCGCAAGATTTGCACGTCATCCGCAGCTCGGTCGACCCCGGGCGTTTTCCCGAGCACGATCGCTTGAAGCGGCGGCAGGAAACGCGCCGGCAATGGGGACTCGGGCCGAGCGACGTCGTCGGCCTCTTCGCCGCGATGAATTATCGACTCAAGGGATTGGAGCCGCTGCTGAACTCCGTCGCGCGGTTGCGAGCGAACGCCGAATTCCGCGATCGTGTCGATTCGTTTCGGCTCGTTGTAGCGGGGAATCCGAGCTATGGCCGGTACGAACGGCTCGCAAAATCGCTCGGGATCGTTCAGCAGGTGCGCTTCGTCGGCCATTGCGGCGAAATGCGGAACGGCTATTTCGCGTCCGACTTTCTCGTGCACCCGACGTTCTACGATCCGTGTTCGCTGGTCGCTCTCGAAGCTCTCGCCTGCGGCTTACCCGTGGTGACGACGAAGGCGAACGGCGCCAGCGAACTCTTGACGCCGCCGCAGGACGGCTTCGTCGTGGACAATCCGCACGACCATGAACAACTCGCCTGGTGCATGGGGAAGCTTCTTGATCCCGTGCGGCGTCATGCCGCGACCTTGACCGCTCGCAAGACCGGCGGCCAATGGACCTTCGAGCAGCACTATCAGCAGCTTCTCGCCGTCTTTCGCGAAGCCGCCGCACGCAAATCGGCTGCATGATGAGCTAACGAGAACCGCGAATTGACTTGCCGACTCCGTACCCCTCGGAGGAGAGGGGCGGCAGCGCCAATTTTATCCTTAAGCTAATGTCGATAAGTTAAGTTGTTCGCTTACCGCACGGGGCTCACGGCCGATAGGAGCCGCGCATTTCGCGGGGCGGGTTCGGCAAACAGGGCTCGCCGAAGAAAGTGCGGCACGAACCGAAATAGAAATCGACCTGAGCTTTCAGGCCGCCGCAACCATACCAGTTCAAATCGGAATCGCAGCAATAGCCTTGAGCGTTGAGCCTTGGATGCGCGGCGGGCAGTTGCGGCTGCGGCGGCCGGGCCAGAAGCGACGCCAAGGGCGCCGACGGTGATGGGTCGAAGTATTGCGACGGCGGCACGAGGGGAGCTTGGGCCGGCAAATTCGAGGCTGCGAAGCCGAACGTGACGAAAAAACTCAACCCCAGGCGTTTGAGCCAAGTTTTCATCGGGCGGCCCTCGTAAACGGGATTCGTCTCATTCTTAGAAATCGGGCGAGCTAGGGCGGAAATTCACCCGCGAATGTCTCCGGGTCGCGGACGCCGAGAAATTTGGGAAACCCATTCGGAATGTAACGGTGGGAGTGCGGGCCGTTCACCAAGTCGCCCCATCGCTCTGCGGAATCCACCCGAGTGCTCCATCCGGGCATTCGACGTGCAGCCATCCTCCGCGCTCGCCGATGCGCCGAACTTCATAACCTGCCGGCAACATCGCCAGCGACTCGAATCCTGCCGCATTTCCTGCGCGCAGCGGCGTTTCGACGCGCACGACCACCACTGGTCGTTGGCGGATGTCGTCAAGGAAACGGGCGCGCACGAGAAGCAAAGCTCCGACGCCAAACGCGATCGCGAGGGCCGTCCCGCCAAGAAACGAGAACGCTCGCGTCCGACCCCGCCAACCGACCATCAGGAAAAAGACTGCGACTCCCGAAGCGCCCAGGGCCACGCCGCGCAGCCACGGCTGAAAAAGAAACCACAGCCCGGCCGAGGGGCGCGCCAGGTGCGGTGCGAGGACGACATCGTGCCGCGCAAGCCCCAGATTGCGGCGCAGCTTTTCGTTAAACGGATCCGCCGCGAGACCGGCATGGTATGCGGCGATCGCCTCGGGGAGATTGCCCGCAAGATAGTGGGCGTTGCCGATGCGGAGCGTCTGGGAATCGTCCGGGGAGGCCGCACGGGCGAGTTTCGCGGCGGCGGCGAATTGTTCCCGCGCGGGTTCGCCGCGGCGCAAGCGTTCGACGCCTTCGCGAAAGCGCGCGGCTGCGTCCGCCGGGTCGTCCGGCGGAGCGGCGAACGCGAGACACATCAGCAGCAGCAAGCGGCTCATCGCGCCTTCTCCAGCAGATCGACCAGGGCTCGCGCTTCGTGCTTCAGCGCCTGCATGTCGGCGTCCGACGCGATCGGGAGTGGGCCGAAGCGTTGTGCTTGGTAAGCCGCGTAGAAGCGCCGCCAACGTGCGCGGGCGGACGGAGCCATGCCCTGGCGCTTGAACGCGCGTTCGATGTCCGCGAGCGACGCTTCCGGCCCAAGCTGCAAATGATCGCGAAGGGTGTCGAGCGCGGCTTGTTGCGGTCGCCCTTCTTCGCATGCGCGTTCGAATTCGATGCGGCGCCCTGTGTCTTGCTTTCGGGAGATCCACGAAGCCCGCGGATTCCGCATCGCGCCATAAATCGCCCCCGCCACGCCTGCGATGACGAGAAACGCGAACCAACCCGCAATCGCTCCAGCCGACCAATCTTCGCGATACGGCGCCGCGGGCTCGTCCCATTCGAGAAAACTCTCCGGCGGCGACCGGGGCGTTTCGACAACCATTGTCGGCCTTGGCTTGACTTCGAGGACGATGGATTCGGTCCGCGCCGTCTGGTAGCGACGCACCTGCGGCGAATAATATGCGAGAGCCAGGCTCGGAATTTCGCGCACGTCCGCCGTTTTCGGACGAAGCGTCCAAACGAACTCCCACTCCTTGTCAGGGATGGCGGAATCGTCTTGCGGCCGCGGCTCGATGTAAAACGAATCGGCGAGATCCTCGGGAAGAATTCGCAGATGAGCCCGCGTCGGCCCGTCCCCCATGGCGACGGAGCCGACAATGCGAACGCGCAATGTCAGCGGATCTTCGACGAAAACCGACGCCGGGTTGATCGTGGCGCCGATCGTGAATCGGCCGATGAGCTGACTGTAATGAGGCGGCCGGCCCGCGAGGGGCGGATCGACGGGATCTTGAGCGAGTGCGCCCAACGCACACAACGCAACCAGGGCGGCGATAATTCCACGAAGAACCGGGAGCACGCACATCACCAATCCTTTCCGTGCAGCGGCTCGAAATCGCGCGCCTGCAACGCCCGCCGACGCTCTTGGGCGATGCGTTCGATGACGGCGTTCAGCGCCCCGGCGGGCGTGGTTGGGCCTTGGAGAACGGTGATCGAACCGAGGGCCGGCGTTTTCGAATCGCCGCCATTCTTCTCGGGAGGTTGCGGATCGCCTGTCCCTTTGCGGTCGTCCGGGACCTTCGTTTTCGACGTCTCGCCCGATTTGCCTTTATCGGGGGTTTTCCCGTCTTTCGGCTCGGCCTGGGGATTCGGATCGGTTCCCGGCGGCGTATCGTTCGGCAGCAATTTCTGCAAACGGCGCAGGGCCAGATCGCAGTTGTGAATCGCATCGGCCCGCAACGCCTCGTCGCTAGCCTCCTTAAGGCATTCCTTGTAAGAGGCGATGGCCTCTTCGAGCAAGCGGCGGTCGACGTTCTTGGCTTGATGCAGCAGACTGTTGCCGAGATCGTACCACGCCCGTTGTCGGCGTTCGGGCGGAATCGCGGCATCGCCCAAGACGCTGCGATAATCGGCCGCCGCTTCCGCGAATTGCCCCAATCGATAGCGGGCGGCGGCTCGATTGAACGCGGCGATGCCCGGATCCGCAAGCTGCGGCTGGACGCGATCGAACTGTTCGATCGCGGCTGCATAATCCTGCCGGGCGAACGCTTCGAGGCCACGTTGCAAACCGCCAAGCCCCGCCGGTTCGCCCGCAACGAGCGTCAGGCCGACAAGCATCATCGCGGGTTTCGCCAGCGACCGTTTCCATGCCGGCGCGAGAAATCCCAGCTCGGCGATCAGGGCGAGAAACGCCGCGAGCAGCCAAGGCCCACGCCGAACCGCGGGCGTCGTCGCCTCCGACGGCTTGACGACGACCGGTTGCGCGTTCGAGCGTTTGGCGAGCAGATCGGCAAGGGGGAGTTCGCCGCGTTCGAGAAACAGCGTCTGGCCGTCGGTGCGGCGTGACACTTCGCCCAGGCGTTCGCAATTCACTTGCGTCGTGACGATCTCTCCGTCGTAGCGCAAGACATCGTCCCGATAAGGAATCGTCGCCTTCGCATCAGGTTCGCCGACGGCGACCGTCGTCACCGGCACGCCGCGCGCTCGCGCCGCGGCGATGCCGGACCGCCACTCGTCGTCGGCCACGGGATCATCGCCATCCGACACCAGCACGACATCGCGCGGCCGCTCGTCCGTCTCGGGAAAACTCTCGACCGCCATTTTCAGCGCGGCGCCGAGGCGAGTGCCGGAAACATGCTCCTCCGCGCCCGCGCGAACTTCCGGCGGAATCGCTCCCGCCGCGAACGCATCGAGCACGCTCGCAAGATGCTCGACATCGTCCGTCAGCGGAAACGCCAGCCACGGCCGAGCCGCAAAGACGATCAGGCCCACGCGGGTTCTTGCGGGGAGCCGTTTCGCGACGGTGAACGTCCGCAGCGCCCGGATTCCTTTTTCAAGTCGGCTCGGTTGCTCGGCGTTCATGCTGCGGCTGACGTCGAGAACGATCATCACATCGCGTCCGCTCGTCGGCGTCCATTTGCGAGCCGATCCGAAACGCGGCCCCGCCAGAGCGATGACGAGGCACGTCATGCCGACGACCCGCAACGCAAGCTCCCAGCCCCAACCCGTCCGTTGCTGATCGGACAACTGCACGATTCCCGGCCAGGCTTTGAGCAACCGGCGGCGACGACGCACCGTCAGGCACGCCAACGCCGCCATCGCTGCGACCAACAGCAGATGGAGGAGCAGGGCGGGCGTTTCGAAAAAGCCGGTGAGAAAGGTCAAGGCGTCTCCCTCCCCCATGTCGCTCGGCCGACGGTCGCCGCCAGCCAACACGCGAACGCCCCGAGAGCGAACGGCAGCGCCAGATCGCCGTACACGAGGTCGTCGGGCCGGGCGATGGCGTCGCGTTCGATCTGATCCAGCGAATGCAGGGCTTTGCGTAGGCCCTCGCCGTCCGTCGCGCGAAAATACGAGCCGCCGGTCGTGCCTGCGAGTTGGGCAAGGGCCGCGTGGGCTTGGGGAGCGTCCGTCCCCGCCTCGGCGTCATCGAGAGCGTCGATCGCATACACCGGGATTTTCAGATCGGCAGCCAGTTTGCCGGCTTGTGCGAGCGAAAGAGCCGGCGGCGGCACATTGCTCTCGCCATCGGTGAGAAAGACGATCGCCTGGCGTTTCGTCGGAGCTTTTTGGATGGCCGCCAGGGCCCAGGCGATGGCGTCGCCGGGATTGGTCGTCGCTTCGCTGATAAGCGTTTTCGGTTTCTGGCGGTCGAGAATCGTTTGCAGCGCGGCATGGTCGAGCGTTGGCGGACACGCCGTCTCGGGGCGCGTGGCGAACGTGATCAGGGCGATCGAATCGTTCGGCCGACCGGGAAAGTCGAGACCGTCGGACTTCCCGCCCGTGACCAATAAGCGGAAGATGTTTTGCACGCCGGCGAGACGAGAGACTTTCGCGCCATCCAGGGAGAAATCGGGAGTGGCCATGCTGCCGGAAACATCGACGACGAGAGCGAGCGTGATCCCCTCGGTAGTGGCGAGCGTCCGTTGCACCGTACGCGGTCCTGCCAGGGCGATGAGCAACAGGATCGCGGCCACGACAAGCATGCCGTCCAAACCGCGTCGCCGACGTTTGGCCGACACGGAGGAAAGATCTCGGCAGCGGTCGGCCGCGGGCAGCCCGAGCGCGATCGGCCTACGACGCGACCAAAACGCCGCCGCCGCCAAGAGCGCCGGGAGGCAGATCAGCAACCAGGGATGCGACCATGAAGGAGTCACGCCTTCATTATGGGCAATTCCCACGCCAGACGAAAGTGTTTCGCGATCCCGGAGCCCGCGCGGGCGGATTGTCCGGCGAAAATGCGCCGAATTTGCGGGCGGCACGTTCTCCCGAACCGGAAACCGCCGGCATAACCCCTATTGTCCGGCGAAAACTCAGCCTGTGCTGGCGAACGAATCGCCAGAGTGACGCCCCGGTGTCAATCTCTCTTGCATAGGCAAGAAAATCTCCGACAATGTTAGAACCAGCCTCGTCCCGCTGTCGTGGAGTATCAAGATATGCCGCCTCGATCGTCTGCCGGATTTCCGGCTTTGAAGGTCACGTATTATCGCCGTATGAAGCAGAACGGCGTGTATCCCGTCACGGTGGCCTGGGGCGAACGCCCGAAACCGCTGGGCGCCATCAAGACCGTCACCGTTCGCTTGCTCGGCGGGGGCGCGCAGATCGTTCCCAGCGAACAAGCCCTCGACGCCACCCGGCCCGACGTGAAAGCGACCTTCTTCGTCACCCCGCTCGCCTACGGATGGTTGCGAGCGCAGCGGCTCGAGATTCTCGTGCAAGGGCGGAAGGTGCAGGAAGTCCCCCTGGCGAGTCGCGTGACGTGCCAGTGCTGGGCGGGGCTCTGGTTCATCCTGGCGTTCCTGCTGCCGGCCCTGCTCATTTGGCTGCAATCTTGGGAACCGACGGCCATCGCCGAAGGCTTCTGGAATCATGTCCCCGCTCTCCCCGCGATCGTCGCCGAGAAAGCTCCCGTGGCCCCGGAATACTGGAATAAGTTCTGGGAATCAGCCGGTGACGTGGCCACGAAGGCGATGCTGTTCAATCGCGAACATTTACTCGCCTTCCCCGTCTTTATCGGCTTCTTACTGCTCTCGCTCTGGTCGCTGTTCATTCATCGCGACAAAACCAAACGCCGCTGGAGCGAACCGATCGCCATCCCCACCGGGGCCGAAGATTGAGTGAGCATTGCGCAAAAGAGCGCTGCCCGTACGCATTCGGAATGGATGTACGGGCAACGCTCCGCCGCGCCGTTATTTGTCCGATTTCGGACTCTCCACCGCCGGATAGTTCAAACCCGCCGCCAGCACCGCCACCAAGACGTGTTTCGCAATGATCGCCGCGACGATCCCCGCCAGAGCATGAATGCTCCACAGCCAAGCCGTCGCCCCCAGCGCGAGCACGCAAATCCCGATTTGCTGAACGCGGAAATGCACGCGTGCGTTTGGCGGTTCTTGAGCGGCGCTGGTGGGCGGGACGGGGGGTTCGATGATTGTCGGCATAAACGCAATCCCTCCGCCGCACACCGCGGCAGAATCATGGTAAACCCGGCTTCGAGGGAATTCAAGATTTCATTGACCTGACTTTGCGTGATTCCTGATGCCCTTTGCAAGTTGCATGGCGACTCTCGTCACACGTCGTTGCGCCTCAAGCAAAATTCGCCGATTGGGGTCGGCGCCCGTCGGGATCGGTGACCGCGCCTTTAAAGAAAGCCGTCAGCTGGTCCTCTCACTCCCACAAAACGCCGGCCTCACCGTCCGTCAAGCGCCGCGAGAAACGGCACGAATCGCGTCCCGTTCCTGGCGCTGACTGAAAAACTCGCTTGCCGCTCTGGGCCTGGCTTCTATTAGAAGCCAGGCCCAGAGCGGCAAGCGAGTTTTTCAGTCAGCGCCAGGA
>JBAXFO010000135.1:0-9309 GCA_037139885.1 Planctomycetota bacterium | reverse complement strand
GGGATGCAACTCCGTTGGAGTAGAAATGCGCGCAACAAAACCCGGATGAAATTGTTGCGACCTTTTCATCAGCCCACCCCGGCCCTCTCCCCCGGAGTACCGAGGGAGAGGGAGCCGATGGTTCGATCGCTGCCGAAATGCGCACGATCATTTACGGCCCCGTCCCGTCGTTCAGTTGTTGCAGGTTGGTCACGGTGACCGTGGACGTGCTGGCCCCGGCGTGGATGAGGGAGAAGCCGAAGGTGGGGATTTGCGAGTCGTGGAAGATGCCGAGCGCGAGCGGGTCGGGGGTGGAGTTGTTGAAGTAGGCGTCGAGGTTGACGATGGCTTTTTGCGCGGCGCTGCCTGCGTCGCCGGCGGTCATGACGAAGAGCGGCACGGTGCGGTAGCCCAGCGAGCCGGTGTCGATCGAGAGGTCGGCGGACTTGAGGCCGAACTTGCCGCGTTCCCAGACGACGAGGCGGTCGCCGGGCTGGGCGTCGGTGAACTGGAACTCGAAGCTGAGGCCGCTGCCGCGCATGCCGGCTTGGCCGGTGACCGATTGCGAGATCGGCGTGAAACTCAGGGCGGCGAGCGCCAGGGGTGTGTCGGCGGCGGCGGTCAGGGTGATCGAGCTGCCGGTGTCGACGACGCCGCCGATCTGGTACTGGCGGGCGTATTGCAGCGGGACCGGCGCGGGGACCGGCGTGGCCGACGTCGGATTGGGGCTGAGGATGAACTGCTGGTTGAAATTGTAAGTCGACCAGGTTTGTGCGTAGCCGCTGACGAGGTATTGGGCGAGCGAGGGGTTGATGAGCGGCGACCAGGCGAGGCCGTTGTTTTGCAGCATGGTGACGGGGCTGGCCAGGTTGGTGTGGGTGGCCGGGACGGTGCCGTTGATGCCGCGGACGCCGAGGGTCCAGGTCGCGGTGCCGGCGCCGGCGGTCACTTGCATGATTTCGTTGTCGACCTGGATGAAGAAGCCGTTTTGACCGGTTCCGGGGAAGCTGGCGAAGTCGCTCACCGTCACGGTCGCGGTGTTGTCGACGCTGGCGATGCCGGCTCCGGTCATCGTGGTTGCGATCGGCGAGAGCGGGTTCGCCAGGCTGGCCTGCCCGTACCAGGGGGGCGGATACGAGTGGGCGCTGACCGGGTCTTCGAGTCCGTAAATGACCAACGGCGACAGTTCGGTATCGACGATCGATTCGAGGCCCGCGTAGCCGCCGAACGCCATGCCCACGCCGGTCGAGGAATAGTAATTATCGATGAACGTCGCCCCCGTAGGCGTTCGCGAGTTGCCCACGAGCGGGGTCCGGCTCAGGTTCATCTGCTGCATGTAATACCAGAGGAAGTTGCGTGCGTTGGCTTCGCCGGTGACGTTGGCGGTGATCAGCGCCGGTCCCGATTCGGGCGATTCGAGGGTTGTCAGTTGCGTGACGGGAACGCTCGCGGTTTGCAGCGCGAGGGCGGCCACGGTGGCCACGCGCGAGCCATGGCTGTGGCCCATTAAATGGAGCAGGCCCTGGTTCGCGAGGAATTGCGGCCCAAGCGCCGCTTGGATGGCCGCGGCCATGCGCAGGCCGTTGACCTGGGTATTGGCCTCGGAGTCGCTGAGGTAGGGGACATCGTCTTCCAGGCTGGCGGCGTTTTGCAGGCTGAAGGCGCCTTCGCCGGGCGTCGCCGACTCGTCGATCCAGCTAAAGAGAACGACCTGGGCGCTCGGATCGGAGTCGACGATCGCCTGGGCGAGACCTTCCACCGAGACCTTGTTCACTCCCTGAAACATCCAGATCGAATCGGGCTGCTGCGGGCTGGCGCCGCCGGGGTATTTCACCGTATCCCACCAGGTGAGCGGCTTGCCGGGGGTGGAATTGAGCAGCACGTCTTCGGTAAAACCGGGCGCCCAACCATGAGCGATGACGTAAACGTTGGACGGGGCCGAACCCGTGAGACCGGTCAGCGATTGCGCGGTGACCGGGATGTCGAACGTCGCTTTGGCCGGGTCATACTTTTGCAGCCGGTTCAGCGAATTGACCGCCGAAGGAACCGGGTACGATTGAATGTCGGAAAGGAAAACGTCATTAAAGCCCTTGAGCGACGCGAATTCCGCGGAAGCCAAGATTTGATCGCCCAGCGCCGTCACCGAGTTGCCGTCATTCAAATAGCCGACCCAATGATCGAATCCCCCTTGTTCGGCTGGACGACCGAGCAGGCCGAGGTAGGCCATGCTGACGGCGACTTCGTTGCCCAAGGCGGGATTTTTCTGCCCAAACTCCTGGCTGCCGGCGATGCCGAGAACGACCTGACCGCGATTGGAAGGATCCGTCGCGCTGCTCAACAAGCCCGACCAATACGCCAGCCCTGGGGCATCCGGCGTGCGGTGCAAAAGTTGATCGTAGAGGAAGGTGACGAACTGCGTATTGCTGAGCAAGCTGGTGTCGCCGAACTCCGCGAGGAAGGGTTGCGAATAAAGAATATTCAGAACGTTCGCGTCGGCGGTGACGCTGGCGCGTGCGATCTGGATATTGTTGCGCAACAGGTCGGGATTGATCGTCTCGCCGGGAAAGAAGCCGCCGAGCACGTTGGCGATCGGCGTCACCGTCGACTGAAACTCCTGGGAACCGACGAAGCTGGCGAAGACCTGTCCGCCGGTCATGGCTTGGGTTCTGAGAACATTGGTCCAGTCGTTGAAACCGCCCACATCGCCCGACCGGATCAGCACCCGCTGATAGAGATTTTGCACCAAAGCCTGGGTCGAGCCGGTCAACGCGAAGTTCAAGTTCGCATACGGCTGACTGCCGAGCGAGACGGTGTAATTGAGCGACTGGGCGCTGAACCCCCAGTAACCCGCGGGCAGCACGACCGCGACCGTGTGCTGCTGATTGGCTGTGACGTTCGCGAACGTGTAGGCGCCATTGGCGTCGGTGATCTGGGGATTGGCGGTGTCGCCATCGAGAACGACGCTTATCCCGGCCAGGCCTGCGTCGGGCGTCGTTTGGCTCGCATTGATGAGATCGACCGATTGAAAGACAGCCCCCGAGATCGTTGTCCCCGACACGATCGGCACAATCCGCGGCTCAAACTCCTCCACCCCCAACCGCTCTCGTCGCGACCGCATCGGCGTGGGCGTCGCATGCCACCAACGGCGTAAGTGAGCGAAAAAGTTGGGGCTTCGGCGCGCAGCGTTGTTCGCCTGGTGGTTGAGACTCATGATGGGACTCGTGAATTGCGGAGAGAACGCGTTTTCAAAGGCAGCGGGGAAGCGTTCCATTACGGTAACGCCATATTGAGGTGAAAACAAGGCGATTGGGTAAATTGTGCCGATGGAATTGCTGAGCCCGATCGTCATATCCCGCATCAGAAAAGGCCCTGTCCATGTCCGCGTCGGACTTTTCAGCAAACGCTTCTCTTCTCGGCAACCTGCGGGGGCGATAGACTATCGCCCAGAAACCTTGGCTTTCACTCGTTATCAATGAATCTCCACTTACAAGGATGGCGTCGTATGAGGGATTTCACGGTCGCTCTGATGGGGTGCGTACTCACCGCCCTCCTGCTCCCGAACCTTGCACGGGCCCAGGCCGCCGAAGAAGAGACGATCCAGGCCGCGATGCAAGTGGTGCGGGAGGTTATGGCCGTGCCGCTGCGCGCCATCCCGGCGTCGCTTCTCAGGGAAGCTCAGGGCGTCGCCATCATTCCCGGTAAGATTCGGGCCGGCTTTATCATCGGCGTCGCCCATGGTCGCGGCGTGGTCCTCACTCGCGATAAAGACGGCGCCTGGCAGAGCCCGAATTTCATCACCGCCACGGGAGGCGGCATCGGTTGGCAGGCCGGCGTCCAATCGACCGACGTGATCCTCGTCTTCCGCACCCGCGCCAGCGTCGCCAATCTGATGCGCGGCAAATTCACGATCGGCGCCGACGCGTCTGTCGCGGCCGGTCCCGTCGGCCGACAGGCGAGCGCCGCCACCGACGCCACCCTTCGCGCGGAGATCCTTTCCTATTCGCGCAGCCGAGGCCTGTTCGCCGGCGTGTCGCTCGACGGCGCGGTGATTCAGATCGACAATCGCGCCAATGTCGCCTTTTACGGTCTGCGCCAGGGACAGCCGACGCGCGAGTTCCCGCAGTCCGCCCTCAATCTCATCATGCAGATCGCCGCCTATGCCAACCCCGCCGGCGCCAACGGCCCGCCCAACGAGCGCGAGACCGTTCGCCGGCAGCTTGCCGAAGCGTCGCAGCAGCTGCAGGCCATTCTCGATCCGCAATGGCAGCAATTTCTGAGTTTGCCCGCGGAAGTGTCCGAAGGAACGCAAATCCCGACCGCCGAATCGCTCGCCCCCGCCCGCGCCCGTTTCCAAACGGTCGCGAACGATCCTCAATTCCGAACTCTGACCGACCGCCACGAGTTTCAGGAAACCTTCGGTTTCTTAAATCACTTCATTCAAGCCGCCGCCGCCCCCGGTCAACTCAATCTCCCGCCGCCGCCGAAGCAATAAGGGGAAACAGGTCCCGCTCGGGGCCGCTCGGCGGAAGCCCTCGGACGGCGCTCTGACGCCGACCCGGGGCTGGCGCGTCTGTACACGTCACTTCGATCCTGAATCTCTCCCCTCGTCTGTTTCAAAAACTTTACACCTTTCCATTTGCCTGCCAAAAAAAAAGCTATGGTTCTATCGGAGTTTCCGATTTCCTCGTTCGGAACAGCATTTCCCCGATGAAGGGACGATCCCATGTCTCGCTTGCAACGCGGTCTCAATGGTATGAGTCAGGGCCCTGGCGGCTCGAGCACGAATATCACGCGCTCCAGTAGCCTCAGCGGTTCGTCCCTCGACCGCAACGCCAATAGCGGCAAAAGCTTCGACGATCTCAAGCGGCTCATCCACTCGAAGCTCGTCGATAAACTCGATCTGTCGCGCGTTTCCGATCTGCAAGGCGATACGCTGCGCCGCGAAATTCGGCTCGTCGTCGAACGTTTGTGCGATACGGAAAATCCTCTCCTCAACCGCATGGAACGCGAACGGCTCATCGACGAAGTGCTCGATGAAACGTTCGGCTTCGGTCCGCTCGAAATGCTTCTGAAAGACTCGACCGTCAGCGATATCCTCGTCAACGGCCCGTTCAAAGTGTACGTCGAACGTCGCGGTAAGCTCGAAAAGACCGAAGTCAAATTCCGCGACAACGATCACTTGATGCAGATCATCGACCGCATCGTGTCGAAAGTCGGCCGGCGCGTCGACGAAACGACGCCGCTCGTCGACGCCCGCCTCCCCGACGGCTCCCGCGTGAACGCCGTCATTCAGCCGATCGCTCTGGATGGGGCGTCGCTGTCCATTCGTCGTTTCGGCGCCAATCCGCTGAAGCTCGAAGACTTGCTCACGTTCAAGGCCTTCACGCCCGAAATGGCGATGGTCATGGAAGCCGCCATCAAGGCCCGGCTCAACATCGTGATCTCCGGCGGCACCGGTTGCGGTAAAACCACGCTGCTCAATACGCTTTCCAGCTTCATCCCGCACGACGAACGCGTCGTCACGATCGAAGACGCCGCCGAACTCCAGCTGCAACAAGACCACGTCGTCCGCCTTGAAACGCGGCCGCCCAACATCGAAGGCAAGGGCGCCGTCATGACGCGCGACCTCGTCAAGAACGCCCTACGTATGCGGCCCGAACGCATCATCATCGGCGAGTGTCGCGGCGGCGAAACGCTCGACATGCTCCAGGCCATGAACACCGGCCATAGCGGTTCGATGACGACGCTGCACGCCAACACGCCGCGCGACGCTCAGTCGCGTTTGGAAACCATGATCATGATGGGCGGCGTCGAACTCCCCATCAAGGCGATGCGGCAACAGATCAGCTCGGCCGTCGACATCATCATCCAGGCGAACCGCCTTCAGGGCGGCCCGCGCAAGATCACCTCGATCACGGAAGTTCTCGGCATGGAACAGGACGTGATCATCATGCAGGAAATCTTCAAATTCAAGCAGCTCGGCATCGATCAGAACGGCCGCTCGTACGGTCAGTTCGAGGCGACCGGCGTGCGGCCCACGTTCGTGTCGCGGCTCGAACAGGCGGGCATCAAGCTGCCGACCAATTTGTTCCAGGAACGTGTGCTGGTCCGCGATTGATTTTTTGGTGCGTCAATGAATGCGTCTTTGGAAACGAAAAGGCTCGCAGTCGCATTGCTTGTCGGCATCGTTCTGTTCGGCGGTGGCCGGTGGGTGATTGGCCATTTTGACGGAACCCATGAGAAGATCGAACGGGATCGCATCAAAGCGATCAAGGATCAAGAGCAAGCGCGGCAAGACGATGAAACGTACGCGAAAGCGATGGCGAAACAACGGGCCTGGGAGAGATCGCGGATCGAAGAGGCTCGTTTAACCCTTAAGCATTTTGACGCCATACAAGAGGGATGCGACCGGTTCGATATCGATCGCTTGACGAATTTCGGCGCCCGAGGCGAATTGCGGAGCGAGAGCGGATCGATGGCCGTCTACGTTTGGAGCAATCCGGACGGTTCTCAACTGGTGGCGACGTTTCGCGGCGGCAGACTTGTCGGCAAAAGTCAGTTTGGACTTCATTGATACCTTCAGCACGAGCTGGATTGACGTTCAGCAGAAGAAATTGAGAATTAAGGATCCTCCAACATGTCTCCCCTATTACTTTCCCTGCTGGTGTTTCTCGGCATTGAAGTCGTGATCGGCGCCCTGTACTTCGTGTTCACGGGCAACAACGACAAGATGACCAATCGGCTCGACGCCCTCACCGGCAAGAAAAAGAAAGAAGACGAGACGACGTCGATCTTAAAAAAGACGGCGCTGGATCGCAACAAGAAAAACCTCCTGGAGATGTTCACCCCGAACATCGTCAGCTTGCAAAAGCTGATCATCCAGGCCGACGTCAATATTCGCGCGAGCACGCTGTTCGGCATCGGCGCGTTGCTCGCGTTCCTCGGTTTCACGGCCAGCGTGCTCGCGGGAGTGAAAATCTACTTCGCGCCGCTGACGGCCATCACCTTCTTCTTCGTGCCGTTCGTGTGGTTGTTGTGGAAGCGATCGAGCCGGCTCAGCCGCTTCGCGTCGCAGCTGCCCGACGCCATGGAGCTCATCGCCCGGGCGTTGCGGGCCGGCCATAGTCTCGCGGCGGGCATGCACGTCGTCGGCGAGGAAATGCCGATGCCGATCTGCACCGAGTTCAACCGCGTGTATGAAGAACAAAACCTCGGCATCGCCATCGACGATTCGCTCCGCAATCTTTGCGAGCGTATCCCGAACCTCGATTTGCGGTTCTTCGTCACCAGCGTGCTCATCCAGCGGCAGACCGGCGGCGACTTGGCGGAAATTCTCGACAAGATCGGCCATATCATTCGCGAACGCTACGTCATTCTCGGCCAGGTGAAAGCTCTGACGGCGGAAGGCCGGCTCTCGGGCGTCATCCTCATCGCCCTGCCGTTCGGGTTGTTCCTGATGATGCTCAACATCAAGTACGATTACATCGAAAAGCTGTGGACGAACGAGCTCGGCATCAAGATGAGCGTGGTGGCTTTGATCATGCAGCTCCTGGGAGCCGTCGTGATTCGCCACATCGTGAATATCAAGGTGTGACCCCGCCTGGATAAGCGGGGCAAGTTGCGGCAAACGAGTTTATCGAAAAATCGCGTTCTAACGGGTGTAACGAATCAAGTACGTAGGCCAGGTTTGACGAAAATAGGGGAGAGAGCCCCGCGAGCGTCAAGGACCTGGCCGAACCTAGCGAAGAGGTGACGGCCATGATGTGGGTCAATGATATCGCTCCGATTCTCGTGTTCCTTGCCATCGTGGCCGGCATCTGGGCGATGTTATCGTTCATTTCCAGCCGCAACAGCAAGTCGCTCGAACGGCTGGCTCGGCTCAGTCGACCGCAGTCGCTGTCGGATTTGGAAGATCCGGCCAAACAGAAGAAGACGGAGAAATATGCTCAACTGGTCGACGCGGCCAAGGCGCTCTCGAGCCCGATGATGCCGAAGGACGGCGCCGAGACGTACGACCTCAAGACGAAATTGCAGAATGCCGGCTTCCGCAGCGAGATGGCCCCGATGGTGTATTCGGGCATCCGCATGGCCTCCCTGGGCGTGTTCGCCATCTTCGCGTTGGCGGTCTTCCTCCCCGGCCCGGCCACCATGATGAAAAAAGCTCAGATGATCATCATGTTTTGCGGCATCGGCTTTTACTTGCCCGCCATCGTGCTGTGGTGGTTGCGTTCGAAGCGGCAAGAACAGATTTTCCTCACCCTGCCCGACGCCCTCGATCTTCTCGTGGTGTGCGTCGAATCGGGCCTGGGTTTGGACGCAGGGCTTCGCAAAGTGTGCGACGAAATGGGCGAGCACGCGAAAGTCATCTGCGAAGAATTTTCGCTGGCGAACTTCCAACTGCAAATGGGACGTTCGCGGCGTGAGGTGCTCCATGATCTGGGCGTCCGCACCGGCGTTGACGATGTGCGGTCGCTGGCGGCGATCTTGATCCAGGCCGATCGCTTCGGCTCATCGATCGCCCAGGCGCTCCGCGTGCAATCGGATTCGATGCGGACGCGCCGCAAACAGATTGCGGAAGAGAAGGCGGCCAAGACGGCTGTGCAGCTTCTCTTCCCCCTGATTCTGTTCATCTTCCCGGGCATCTTCGTGGTGCTCGTGGGCCCCGCAGCGATCAACATTATGGAAACGCTGCTGACGATGAACAATTAAAGACGTGGGCAGTCGACCGTTGGCCGTTGCCCTACCAGGCAGCTTCCTACGGACAACTGCCGAACGCCGCCTGCCAACCGCCTTAGGAGACCGTCGATGAAAGGATTCATCCGCAATGCCGCCGCCAGCCTGTGCGTGGGGGCCGGCGCCTTGACCCTGATGGGTTGCACGCAATACCGGGCCCACGTCGATCCATGCTGGCCCGAACGCTACGACAATGAATCGCGCCAGAATATTCTGCGCACGTTCGACGCCCAGGCCGCCAATGGCCATGCCCTGGATCAAACGCTGTGGAACTGGGACTTCGAACACGACGACAAGGGCAACCCGACCGACAAGCTCACGCCGGGAGGCCAGGAACGGCTCAAATACCTGATCCGGCGCCGTCCCGTGCCCGATGGCCGGCTCTACTTGCAGACGGCGAACGATCTGCCGAACACGACCGAGATCGATCAGTTCGCCGAAAAGCGGCAAGATCTCGACACGCGGCGCATCCAGGCGGTCCAGCGTCAGCTGGGAGCTTTGATGGCCGGCCGTTCGACCCCGGTCGCCTGGGACATCGCCGTGCATGATCCCGCCCCGGTTTCCTTGCCTGCCAACGTGGTCGGCGGGGCTCAGACC
>JBAXFO010000134.1:0-9368 GCA_037139885.1 Planctomycetota bacterium | reverse complement strand
CTTCGAGGCCGAACGCGCGAGCGACGCCGCGCAGCTCCGCCGCCGCGGACGCATCGCGCACGAACGACAACGCGATCCAATCGACCCGGGCCGCCGACGCGACTTTGAGCGCCTCACGGTCGCGATGCGTGACGGCGGCGATGCTCAGTTCGGAATCGGGAAGATTGATGCCCTTGTTCGGATGCAGCGTGCCGCCGACTTCCATGGCGACCTGGCACGTTTCGCCTTTGAGCGACGCGACGCGAGCTTGCAACCGTCCATCGTCGAACAAGACGCGCTGACCGACCTTCACCTTGGCCATCACTTCCGGTTCCGTGAGGGCGATGTCGGCTTTCGCGTCCCGTTTCATCGCGACATGCACGACATCGCCCGCCTTCAACTTCAGCGGTTGTTCGATGAGGACGCGCAACTTCGGCCCGGGCAGATCGGCGAGCACGGCCGTGGTTTTCCCCATGCGTGCGGAGGTGTCGCGAAAGCGCTGAATGCGGGCGAGATGCTCGTCGGCGGAGCCATGCGAAAAATTGATGCGGGCGACGTCGAGCCCGATCTCGAGAAGTTGTTCGAGAACGCCCGGTTCATCCACGGCCGGGCCAAGCGTCGCCACGATGCGGGTACGTCGCGTCATCGGGTTCCCTCGCGATTTGTTTTCGTCCCGATCATTGTATGGGTTGGCCGCGACGCGCCCGGCGTCCCGCTTGCAGGCCCTGCTCGACAACCCCGATGGCTGAGCCTTCCCTACCAATGCGCTCACGTTCGCACGCGCAATCCGTTTCCCGCGTTCATTCGTCGATATGGTGTCCGCCGTTCGTGACTCCTTCGCGGAAAGAGGTTTTGCCATGCGACGTCTCCTCGTGTTCGCCCTGCTCCTGTCGACGCCGGCTCTGAGCCAGGCAAGCGGAATCATGATTCCGACCGAAAAGAAACTTCCCCCGATGACGATGCTCAACCATCTGGTGAACGTCGCCATCGAAGATCAAGCAGCGGTCACCACGATCGAGCAAACATTCCGCAACCAGTCCGATCGGCAGCTCGAAGCGACGTATATTCTGCCCGTGCCGCGGGGGGCTTCGGTACGCAAGTTTTCGATGTGGGTCGACGGCAAGGAAGTCCCCGGCGAACTCGTCGAAGCCGACAAGGCCCGCAAGATTTATACCGACATCGTCCAGCGCACGCTCGATCCCGGCCTGCTCGAATACATGGGGAACGATCTTCTCAAGCTGCGCGTTTTCCCGGTCCTGCCCCGCAGCGATCAAAAAGTCAAAGTCAGCTACACCTCCATCGCCGACAGCGACAACGGCAACATCGAATATCGCTACCCGCTCAAGACCGATGGCGAAGCCGTCAGCACGCTCGAAAAGTTCGCCATGACCGTGACGCTCAAATCGCAACATTCGCTGCAAAACATCTACTCGCCGTCGCACGCGATCACCGTCCGCCGGCCCAACGACCGCGAAGCCACCGTCGGCTTCGAGAACAACGAAGCGAAGCTCGATAAAGACTTCCAACTCTTCTACACGACGAGCAACAAAGACGTCGGCCTCACCGCTCTCGCCCATCGCCCGAGTCCAGGCCAACCGGGCTACTTCATGCTCCTCGTCGCCCCGCGTGCGGAGCTCTCGAAGTCGCAGCAGGTGCCGCGCGACATGGTGTTCGTGCTCGATTCGTCCGGTTCCATGCGCGGCAAACGCCTCACCCAGGCCAAGGCGGCGCTCAAATATTGCCTCGCGAATCTGAACCCCGGCGACCGCTTCAACATGATCAACTTCGCGACCGCGATCAATTCCTACGAGGATCGCCTGCAAGATGTCACTGCCGACGGCATCGAACGAGCACGCCGCTGGGTCGATAACGTCGAAGCCACCGGCGGCACCGCCATCGACGGCGCCTTGAGCCGGGCTTTGGATATGAACCCCAGCGACAAGACCCGCACGTACTCCGTCGTCTTCTTCACCGATGGCCGGCCCACGATCGGCGAAACGAATCCCGAACGCATTTTGCAGAACGTCAACAAGAAGAAGGAAGGCACGCGCATCTTCACCTTCGGCGTCGGCGACGACGTCAACGCGTCCATGCTCGATCAGATGGCCGACCAAAGCCGGGCGATCAGCACGTATGTCCGCGAAGCCGAAGATATCGAAGCCAAGGTCAGCTCGCTGTATTCGAAGATCAGCAACCCCGTGCTCGCCAATTTGAAAGTGACCATCGAAGGGGGCGACGTACGGCTCAATGAAGTCTATCCGCAAGAGCTGCCCGACCTGTTTCATGGCGGCCAGATCGTCCTCTTCGGCCGCTACACCGGCAGCGGCGATGTCGCCATCAAGCTCACCGGCAGCGTCGGCAAAGACGCGAAGGAATTCGTCTACGAAGCGAAGTTCGCCGACAAGACCGGTGAAGACAAATCGTTCGTCGAAGACCTTTGGGCACGCCGCAAAGTCGGCTTCTTGCTCGACCAGATCCGCATCAACGGCAACAAAAAGGAACTGGTCGACGAAGTGGTGACGCTGGCGAAACGCTATGGCATCACGACACCGTATACGAGCTATCTCGTGGTGCCGGATAACGTCGCGCCGATGGTGCAAAACGGCATGTTCCGCCGCGGCGGCGAACGTCCTGAAGCCCGCTTTAACGTGCCCGGAGCCGGTGGGGCCGGAGCTCCTGCCGCTCCGACGCCCGCCCAGACGCGTGCCGACGGCAAGACCGTCAGCGTCGAACAGGCCGCTCGCGAATTGCAGGACAAGCCCGGCGACAGCGGCAAAAACCGCATCGATCGCCTCGCCAAGGACCTGATCTTCGCCGACCGCGACCTCGCCAAGCTCGACGCCAACGCCAAGGGCGAAGCGGAGAAAGCCCAGTTCGCCAACGCCCGCAAAGCGGTCGATGAACTGCGCTCGAACTACGACACCCAGCGTCAAGCCGCGGCCGAGCTTCAGAAAGGCGCCTACCGCAACACTCAAGAAGGCACGCTCGGCGTCAACCTCTCCGTGAACAACGCCCAGCTTCGCAATCAGTCACAAGTCAGCCAGACCGCGTCGCGCTGGCTCGGCACGCGGAACGCCCTCGATGTCGGCGGCATCTGGATCGACGAAGCGTTCTCGGCCCAGAACAAGACCGTGCCGGTGAAGGCGATGTCGAACGCGTACTTCCGCATCCTCGAACGGCAGCCGACCGCGCGCAACGTCTTCCGCATCGGGAATCATCTGGTGTGGGTGACGCCAAGCCAGGCCGCCATCGTCATCGATCCGACGACCGGGGCCGAAGAAATGACCGACGCGGAGATCGACGCCCTGTTCGTCGCCGTCCCCGCCAAGAAGTGAGTTTGAGGGAAATTCTGAGCCCCGGGATGAGGGCCCGCCCGCATCCCGGGGGATCGCGAAACCTCCATCAATTTTGCAAAGCGCTCCGCCGCTGCGGCGCCCGCGAATCCTCGATGTTCTCATCATCTTGAAACTGCACCGCCCATTGCATGACGCGCCGAGCGATCTCCGCCGCCTGCCGCGTCTGCACCGCGGGCAACGGTTGCCCAATTCCCAGGCCCAGATCCACGCCAAGCCGCCGCTGCACGACATCCGCGGTCGCCAGGGCGATTTCCCGATTCGGCAAGCGCGCGAGATCCTTGAGCGTTTGCACCGCTCGGCTATGCAGCGGATTGTCGGGCAGGTCGGTGAGCACGCTTTCGCAGGCGATCAAACGCAAGGGCGAAGGATTCGCATGATCGAGCAACCCCCCCAGAAGGACCGCGTCGAGCTCCTGAAAGAGTTGCAGAAGCCGGCCCAGTTCGAGCCGCAAGATCGCCGGCGTATGGAACGAAGCAAGTTGGCCGCGAAGACTTTGGAAGAGCTTGTTGTCGTTCGCCTCGGTGAGAGCGCGATGGTAATGGGCGGCAAGCGTGTGGGCCGAGCGTGCGGACAGAATCCCCTTTTCGGCGCACCAGGCCGTGAGGTCGTTGACGGCTTCTTGCGTCAACAACTGGCCGTCAGGCAGAAGCGGGCCATCGTTGGCGAAGAGCGGATCGGCGAGGACGCGGCGAATCGTGTAACGAATCCAGCCCCAGCGATGTTCCGTATCCCACAAGAGAGCTTCGATTGCGGCCCGGCGAACTTCGATGCTGCTATCGAGCAAAAACTGACCGAGCATTTCGACGAGCGAGCGGGCTTCCAAATTTCCCAAAGCACAAACGGCGGCGGCACGCACCGCCGCTTGCTCGGCGCGCTGGCCCACTTGCAAAACAAGCTCCGCCTGCCCGGGCCGCCACTCTTTGCGGAACTCCAGAGCCGCCAAAGCCGCCACGCGAACTTCGGGGCGGGCTTCGTTGAGCAGCGCGAGAGCGGGGGACGCATCGGTTCCCAGAGCCGCTCGCAAGGCTTTGACTTCCGGCAACGTCCGGCACGCGGAAAGATCGCTGGGCCATTCGCGCCGGGCGCGCAAGCGATCGGCCAGCAGATTCGCCCGCCGGAGCGCGGGGGCTCCTGAGTCGTAGAGCGTTTGAAAGCCGAAGACGACGAGCGGAATGATCATCAACACCGACTTGGTGATGTGCGAAAACCAGTCTTCATGTTTGTCGCCGAAGAACAGCCAGGCGAGAGCGATGAGGTAAAGCGTAATGACCGACGGCCCGAGCGGCTGTCGCCAGCTGCCGCGGCTGAAGAAACTGAGGAAGCAGACGCAAAGTTGAAACGCCGTGCCCAGCCAGAGGATGATGTTATGGCTGCCCTGGTTTTCCTGCCGGGCCGCGACGATCGCCAAAAGGGCCGTGGGCAGCAGCAAAATCACTGCACGGCACAGCAAAGCCGGAGCTTCGCCGAAGATTCGGGCCGAGGCGTTGGTCAATCGTCGCATGAGTCGACCTCAAAAAAGGGGAGCGCAGCAAGCGCCCGACGGATTTCAGGCGCAGACAACGCGGTTGCCCCCGCATCCAAATATGGGTCAGGAATGACGAAGAATCCAGTTTTGCCGAAAAATGGGCCCGATTGCGCGGCCCTGGGTTCGCCAAACCGGCAAAGGTTCGCCCGCTTGTCAGCCAAATCGCACAAGCAATGAAGGGATTCGCTCCCGCGGTCGCACACGTCGGGTAAGGTTGATCGGTCTTGTCGTCAAGCGGGGTCGGGAACAAAATCAGGAGGTTCCCAATGAAAGCGAAATGGATTGCCGGTTTGATGGTGGCGGTCGCCGGGTGGCTCGGGTCCACGGATTCCGCGTCGGCTCAGCAGCAGATGCAGCAGCCGTTCTATCCCAGCTATGTGCTGAATCCGTACTATTACTATCCCCACCACTACTTCCCGCACAACTACTGGCCCGCCCAGTCGCCTCGTTACCCCGAACGGCCGGGCATGCCTTATCAGAAACCGCCGGCATACATGGCTTATCCCCCGTTTCAGGAACAGGGCTGGCGCTACGAAATCTCGCAACCGCAACGCTATTACCGCGGCCATCATTTCTGGCTCGACCAGTTCTGATGTTCGCCGCTGGATCGTTCGCGACGCTTCGCCGAAGCGTGCTCGTCAACGCGCTGCGAAGCGTCGCACGATCCATTGATGACATGCTCAAACCAACCGGCGCAACCCATTTCGCATTCGATCGACGTTTGTGCTAATGAACAGATTCTGTTAGAGGCGTAATGACGGGCACGACGTTGCTGCTTCGATAGATTTAGGCTGTAATCCTCATTGATCGCATTCGCTCCAACAATTCGACAGTCGAGGCCATCGGTGAACCGGTAACGATCTCAACTTCTGTTGGCGATTGGGACAACTCACCCAGAAACGAAACAACCGCTTCGGTCATCAAACGAAAATAAAGCAGAGGTAAACGCATTCGACCATCCTCACAGAAATAGGATTCTCCTACTTCGATTAACGCCGTCTGGCGGCCAAAATGACAAGCTCTCTGTTGACAACACAATTCATTCGAAATGATTCGTAGGATTTGCCGTTCTTCCGGGCTCAAGTCGGGACGGATCGTCCGTTCGTAAGGCACGTTCAATTCCCAATTGATCGAATGTCCGATAATTCGAAGGTCGTCGCTGGTGAGCGAAATCGTCGTCATGGGGCAATCGCAAAAAGCAATTGTTTGGTCAAGTTCCTGGAAATACACCGAACCTTTCGCTCAAAAAATCTCACGCATCGCCATCGCCAAGGCCGCCGTCTCCATCCGCAAAATACGCGGCCCAAGATCGACGCCCAGCCAACCATGCACGCGAGCCGACTCGACTTCCTCGGCCGTGAAGCCCCCCTCGGGGCCAATCGCGCAACGAGTCTTTCGTCGCAAGTCGTTCTTCCCGCCCCTTGGCTCGATGCCCGGATGAGCGAATAGCCGCACTTCATCGCCTTGTGGAGCCGCATACTTTTCCCATGTCCGAGGCGTTTCGATCCGCATCAAGACATTGCGGCCGCACTGTTTGCTCGCCTCGATCACGTAACGCTGCAGCTTCTCCAGCGTCCCTTCCTTCGGATGAATCACGGTCCGCTGGCAGATCAACGGAACAAAAGCCGTCACGCCGAGCTCGGTCAATTTCTCGATGAGCACCTGCGCCCGGTCTCCTTTGGGAACAGAAACGGCGATCTCCAGGGAAAATGGGAGTTCTCGGTCAACAGGCCGGCGTTCGTGGATGTCGAGAGTGACATACTTTTTGGCGACATTGAGGACGACGCCGGGATAATCGGCGCCATCGCCGTTGAAGAGGCAAACGGCGTCGCCCGGGCGGAGGCGGCAGACCGCGGCAAGATGGTGAGCCTCGGGGCCTTCCAACTCGACCGGACCCGGTTCGAGCGCACAACTGGTGTAAAATCGTTCGGACATTCCTGGTACAATACGCCCCGCCCGTCAGGACTGGAAGCCCTGACGAGGAAGATCGCTTCGAAAACGGCCCGAACCGGGCGAGCCTTCGGAATGACACGACGTCTGTTTCACGGAGCCTTTCATGTCTGTGCCCCACGCAACCCGGCCCAAGGACGGCGCCTCCTTGCGTTCGACGCGCCAGCTCCTCGACGAACTTGACGTTTTGATGGATCAGATGCTGGCCATCCCGGTCGTCGACGACCCAGAACCGCCGCCGCGAACCCCGGCCCTCGCCGCCACGTTGACCCTGATTGAGCCCGACGACATCGCGGAACCCGAGGTCGTGACCGCTCTCCCCGCGGAGCCGGCGCCCCTGCCCATTCGCGAAATTCCGATCACGCGTCTGCATCTGCCCGTGGAAACCCCTCCTGCGGAAGATCCGGAAATCGATAGCGCGATTGAGGTGTCGCCCGAAGCGTTGCTCCCCGAAACGCCGGTCGTCACGCTCGCTCCGCGCGAGCCGCGTCCCTTGCCCCCCTCGCCCGCCAGCTGGTCGTTTCGCTCGGCCATTGTCTGGGACCGTGGCTTTCGCCGCATGACGCGTCGGCTGTGGCTTCCCGGGCGGCTGATGCGGTCTCTATTTGGCCGCACCGCTCTGGGTTTGTTGGGCCTCAGCTTCCTCGTGGCTGCGGCCGGATGGCTGCTGAAGGATTGGACGCAATGGCCTCGATGAGCCAAGTCTCGTAGAAAAGAAAAGTCGACCGTCACGGCAAGAAATGCCGCGGCCCGACGAACAAGCCGGTTCGACTCTCTTTTCTGCCGCAAAGGCTCAAGGCTCATGACCCACCCTCCCGAACCGCATCCGACGTCCGCACTGGCGGGCTTTCTCAGCTTTCTGGCGCCGGGGCTTGGGCAGATCTATCAGGGCCGCGTCGGTAAAGGGCTGCTTTTCTTCGTCTGCCTGCTCGGCCTCTTTCACCTCGGCCAATACATGGGCAATTGGCAGAACGTCTATGTGCCCCCCGAGGCAGCCGGCAATTTCGCCCAGAATCGCGTCGGCGGCCGGGGCAATTTCCTCGCTGGGCTGGTCAATCGCTGGCATTATCCCGGACAATTCTGGATCGGCGTCGCGGCCTGGCCCGCGATCTGGCAGTTTTACGATCTGCCCACGCCCGACCCGGAGAAGTATCCCTTCTTCAGCCGCTTTCAACGATCGCCGCGCGAGGACGACGTCAACCGCTTCCTCGTCAACACCAACAAGACGCCCGATCTGGGCCTGATGTATACCGTCATCGCGGGCGTGCTCAATATTCTGGTCATTTACGACGCCTATGCCGGGCCCGCGTTTCCCGCATCCGCCAAGAAACCCAAGCCCGCAAGCGAGAAAGACGCGCTGGCGCCGGAGGGCGCGACATGACGAACGTTTCGATGTATGTGCAACTCGTGCCGCTCCTGGTGCTCATCAGTCTCGTCTACAGCGCGACGCGCTACGACGACTGGCCCGACATCTTCGCCGAGGCCTTTCGCTGGGGCTCGCGCATGCTGCTGTTCATGGTCGGCATCTTCGTCGTGATGTACGGCCTGGCGTGGCTGGCGTCGCCGTGATGCGGACAGGGATCGGATCGACTGAGCTGAGTTGGTTGGTTGCGTTGGCGTCGCGTTTCGCAATGAAATTGGAACCACAGAGACACCGAGAGCACAGAGAGATTACCGCGACAATCCGCGTTTTCTGAACCGTTCCAAGCTCGAAACATTGTCGTCACTCCTCGCCTCTCTGTGTCTCTGTGGTTCAAATTCTTAGGGACAACAACGCCCCAATTACGTGGTCCCAAAAACAGCCAACGAACGACTTCCGGATCTTGCCAAGGCTCACCATGTCGTCCCCCGCGACACCGCCGGCTCCCTCCCCAGGCGAACGTTCGTCGCCGCGGTGGTCGCGCCTGCTGAGTCAAACCGACGATCGCTTCTTTGTCCTTAACGCACGCCGCAAAATTCTCTATGTGAACCCCGCCTGGGAACGCTGGGCCGGGCTCACGCTTCCTGATGTGCGGGGGTTGTCGTGTCGGCCGTCGAGCGCCAAGACCGAAGACGCGGCGGCGATTCTCCATCTGCTTTCGCCAACGAAAGAAGCCCTCGCCGGCCTTCCCTCGCGCGTGCGGCGGCGCGGAGCCGCGCCGCATGAGCCGTGGATCGATGTGCATTTCTTTCCGTGCTCAAAAGACGGCAAAGTCAGCGTGATTCTTGGCCGGGTCGATATTGTCGGGGTCATCGCTTCGAAAACCGCTCCGCCTTTGCCCGAGAAGATTGTGCAACTCCGTGAGCGGGCCACCCGTCTTTATCGCCTCGAACTTTGGGAGAGCGGCATTCCCGCCGTGCAGCGCGTCGTGGCCCAGGCCCGTCTGGCGAGTCAAAACACGGCGCCCGTTCTGCTGCAAGGTCCGGTCGGCGCCGGCAAGGAATGGCTGGCTCGCACCATTCACCATCTTGGCCCCCGGCGGGAAGAGTTCTTCGCCGGTCTCGACGCACAGCGACTTCCCCCGGCCCTGATCGCCGATTTCTTGCTGCAATCGACCGCTCGACTGCGACTCGGCGCC
>JBAXFO010000133.1:0-9387 GCA_037139885.1 Planctomycetota bacterium | reverse complement strand
CCATCAACGGCGTCAACTTCCCGGTGGGATCAGCGGGCCAGGTCATCGGCGGCCCCGTCACCGGTGTCCGCGTGCAGCTCCGCGATCAATTCGGCGCCCCCTTACTCCTCGCCGGCGTCAACGTCAGCATCACCGTCACCTCGGGCCCGGGCGCTCTCGTCCCCACCGCCATCGTCTCGGCCATGACCAATGCGAGCGGCGTGGCGATCTTCAACGCCGCTCCGAGCCCACTCGTCATCAACGTCACCGGCACCTATCAACTGACCGCAACCACGCCGCGAAACTCGCAGATCGGAGCCGTTAACGCCACCGTGACCTCGGGCAACTTCAACATCACCGCGAGCAAACTGATCGTCAGCCCGGTGACGACGCCCGTCCGCTCGGGCCAGGGGTTCAATGTCACGGTCATGGCCGTCGGCGTCGATAATTCGGTCGATCCGAACTTCACCGGCGTCGTCACGCTCGGCATCAATTCGTTCGTCGCCACCGCCGCCGGCATCGCCCCGACTCTTTCGGGAGCGAACAACATCGCCGCCGTCGCCGGGCAAGTGACGTTCGTGAACATGTCGCTCAATCGCGGCGGCACGTACACTCTCAACGCCACCAGCGGCGCCTTGACTCCGGGAATCTCGAACGCGATCAAGGTCAACGCCAGCGCCATCGCCATCACGTCGGCGACCTCCGTCACCATCCCCAACGGCGTTCGCTCCGCCAATCAGGCCGCCCTCAGCCAGCCCGGCGCCGATCTGAACAAAGACATTCTCAACGTCACCGTCGTCGGCCTCGACAGCACCGGCGCCGCGGCCGATGTCGCCTCCAACGTCGCCCTCTCGATCGCCTCGGCCAAGCAACTTCGCAACGGCGTCATCACCGACATCCTCGGCACGCAAACCTTCGGCGGCACGACCAACCAGTTCATCGCCGGCGCCGCGGCCACGTTCCCCACGACGCTCGATCGCTGGGGCGATTACATCGTGCGTGCGAACGCCGCCTTCGCCCCCCCCGCGGCTCTCTCCGGAAACGTCACGGTCATTGGCCGCACGATCAGCGTCGCCAACCCGCCGCTCCTCGTCGTCGGCCCCTTCAACGTCATCACGCAAGTGCGCGACGTCACCGGCGACATCGCCCAGAACTACACCGGCCCCAGCAACCCCACGATCCTCACCATCAGCGAAATCACCCAGCGCCAAAACCCCGGCATCACGGGCGCCAACGGCACGCAATCGATGGTCGTCGGCAACAACGTCGTCGCCACGGCGAACCCCTTCCGCGGCGTCACCACCTTCAGCTTCGTCGCCACCCGCCCGGTCATCGTCAGCTTCGGCGTCATCGATCAACAACAACTCTTCATCGGCTCCAGCGCAGATTCCGGCATCGTCATCACCACTCTCGACCAGGGCCGCCGCCGTCCCCGGCCGTTACCCCCGGTCCTGAACCTGCGATTGATTTCGCGCTAAACGTGGAGCGCGCACGTTCGCGGTTCTCCGCAGGAGAACGCTGCCCGTACGCCCTATCAGAGACGGCGTACCGGCAGCGTTCTCCTGCGGAGAACCGCGAACCATTAACTCTTAAATTTTAGACGATAGGGAACTTCAAGCCCATGGCTTTCCATCAAGGCCGCGTCCCCGAGGATTTCCTGAACGGGCCCATCCGCGACACGCCGACCGCCGTCGAGCGTCAGCGCCCGGCTGCACGTCTCGAGCACGAGATCGAGGTCGTGCGTGGCCAGGATTTTCGTCCCCGGGTAACTGTTCAGCCAGCGAATGAGATCGCGCCGACCGCGGGGGTCGAGGAACATCGTCGGCTCATCCATGAGCAAGAGGTGCGGCTTCATCGCCAACAATCCCGCCAACGCGACGCGGCGCTTCTCGCCCCCCGAAAGATGATGCGGCACCCGATTTTCAAACCCCGGCAAGCCCGCCTGCGCGAGCGCCTCGGCGACGCGAACTTTGGCTTCCGCAGGCGACAGACCCAGGTTGAGCGGGCCGAAGGCGACATCCTCGCCCACCGTCGCGCTGAAAAGTTGATCGTCGCTGTTTTGAAACAAAATGCCCACGCATGCCGGCAGCTTCTTGCGCTCGGCGACGACTCCCGGATCGAAGCCCGCGAGCCGCACCAGTCCGGGCGCCACAGGTAACACACCCGACAGACAAAGAAATAGGGTCGTCTTGCCGGCTCCGTTCGGGCCCACGAGGGCGACCGTTTCCCCGTCGGCCACGTCGAACGAGACGCCTTCGAGGGCGGCCTTGCCGTCGGGATAGCGATACGCGAGATTGCGCACGGCGAGAATGGGATCGTTCATAACGCCAACCGCCCCCGATCCCAAACGATGACGGCCGTCGCCATTACGACCGCGACCGCGAAGAAGGCGATGTCGCGGCCCGAAGTCTGTGCGGTCGCCAGCGAATGAAACGTACCGTCGAAGCCGCGGGCGGCCATGGCGTGATAAACGCGTTCGGAGCGTTCGTGCCCGCGAACGAAGAGAGCCCCGGCGATATTGCCGATGGTGGCGAACGTACGCCGATTCACCTGGCTGCGGAAACCGCGCACGCGCAAGGCCCGCCGTAACCGTGCGAATTCATCGCCCAGAACAAACACGTAGCGATGCGTCAGCAGCACCAGATGAACCAGCAGCCGGGGAATGCCGAGGGCGGCCGCCCCCTGGCCGAGTTCGGGGAGCGGCGTCGTCTCCACGAGCGTGAAGACGAGCGCGATGAACGCCGACGCTTTGGCGAGCAACAATAACAATCGCCAGCCCGCGGACGAAGACACGACCAGACCGAAGAACGTCCACGTGGGATCGTCGGCTCGCGGGCGGAAGAGCGACCAGCCGAAGAAGAGGAGGAGCATGCCCACGACCGGTATGAGCCGCCCCGCGAGCCGCGCGCTTGAGACGCCGGCGCTCCTTGAAAACGCCAGCGCCGCCGCGGCGACCGCGAAAGCCCCGAGCGGATCGCTCAAAGCCAGGACGCCGACGCTGAGGGCGAAGATGCCGGCGATCTTCCAGCGCGCGTCGAGAGGACGCAGCCAGCCATCTGCGGTAGCGTGAAACGCGAGAGTCATGCGGAAAATGTATCGAATCGGCGGAGAATTTGACGGGATGGTTGGCCGCGGGCGTGGCAGCCGAGCGCCGACAGGTCTAGTGCAGAACCTGCCCGCGCTCCGCCGCCACGCCCGCGGCTACCCAATTCCTTGATGCATCACTGCGTCAACACGAATTCCTTCGCGTTGATCAGCGCCCAGAGAATGTTCTCATACGCCAACGCCTTGTTGCTCGAATTCGCTTCGATGTTCTGCAAGGCAAGGCTGCGTTGGGCGTCGCTCGGCAGACGGCTGAACGCCCAGAGAAAAAGCTCGTCGATCTTTTCGATATCGGAACGCTTGTCCTTCGCCAACAGCGCGGCTCGGGCGGTCGGAGCGGCGAGTTTGTCCTGCATCTCCTTCGAATTGAGCAGGTGCAGCGATTGCGCCAGGTTCGCTTCGGTGACGCGTTCGCACTCGCAGGCGCTGATGCGTTGCGGCCGGCCGAAAACATCGAGGAAGTACGACGAATACGATTCGTCCGGCAACATGATCGCGCGGTTCTGCGAAAGGCGATCGGTCGGCATGCCAGGGAACGCCGGCTGCGTGCCCGTCACTTGCGAAACGGCGTCGTACAGCGTCTCGGCCGAGAGACGCCGCGGATAGAAGCGGGCGAACGACTTCTTATCGCTCTTGTTGAACTCGTTCGGCACGGGGCTGAGCTGATACGTCCGGCTCTTGGCGATCATTTTGATCAGGTGTTTGACGCTGTAGCCGTGGTCGATGAAATCTTGGGCGAGGGCGTCGATCAGTTCGGGGTTCGACGGCGGATTGGTGGCCCGCATGTCGTCGACGGGATCGACGATCCCCTTGCCGAAGAAATGGGCCCACGTGCGATTGACGACGGCCTTCGCGAAATACGGGTTTTTCGGGCTCGCCAGCCAATCGGCGAGATTGTGCCGCGGATCGGCACCGGCTTCGATGTTCGCAATCTCGCCATCGAGGGGCTTGATGACCGCGGGCTTGCCCGTGCGGCTATTCACGACCGTGCCCGAGCCTTTGTTGAAGATCATTTGCTTGGTCGCCGGCGCTTGCTGCATGGCGTTCAGGCTCGGCGTCGGCACCGCCTTGCGGCCGATCTGAGCGAAGTAGGCGGCGAAGTTCCAGTAATCGTCCTGACTCCATTTTTCGTAGGGGTGATGATGGCACTGGGCGCACGCCATGCGCACTCCCAGGAACACCTGGCAGGCGTCGTCGACGAACTGTTCGGGTTTGAGCAGATCGCGATACCAAAACGTCGGCGGCGCCTTTTGCTCGTCGCCCACCGCCGTGAGAATCTCGCGCACGAATTGATCGTACGGCTTGTCTTGGGCGATGCTGTCGCGAATCCAGCCATGGAACGCGAACGTGCCCGAAGCGCGGTTGCCTTGCAGTTGCTGTTGGGCGCTGCCGCGTTTGACCCGGAGAATGTCGGCCCAACGATTGGCGAAGTAATAGCTGTATTCGGGAGTTTCGAGAAGGGCGTCGACCAGCTTATCGCGTTTCTTGGGATCGCTGTCGGCGAGGAACGCCTTGGTCTGCGCGGGCGTCGGCAGGGTGCCGGTGATGTCGATGGCGACACGGCGCAAAAAGGCTTCGTCGCTCGCCAGGGCGCTGGGGACCAGGCCCAGTTCCTGCCATTTCTTCTGCGTGAATTCATCGACCAGCGTTTGCTTCGCGAAGTCGTATTTCGGAATCGAAAGGCCCAGCGGCACCGTGGCCCGGAAGGTGCCGACCTGACCCTGATAACGAGCCATGATGGCGGCCTCGCCCGAAACATCGAGCGAGCGGACCAGCGCCGAACCGTCGACGATGGCGATGTCGGGATCGTTGCTCTCATATTGGGCGCGGGCGGTGACATCGGTCACCGTGCCGTCCGTGTAATGAGCGTAGACAGCGAACTGCTGGCGATTGTTGCGGCTGATGATGCGTTGTTCGGGGAAGATCGTGATTTTGGTGACGACCGGATCGGACTCGTTGCCGTAGGGAGTTCCCGAGGCGATCCAGCGGCGCACGAGTTTGAATTCGTCGGAGGTCGTGTCCATGCGCTTGCCGCCGGCATGAGCCATGACGCCCGCCGCCTTGGCGAGCAGCAAGCTGTTTTCCGGGGACGACGGCATCAGGCGCCGACCGCGGTTTTCCTTGACGAGCGTTTGAAAATCGAGCTCGGGCACGAAGCCCAAGAGCGAGAGCGCGAAGCCGTTTTGGCCGCCCGATTTGCCGTGGCAGCCGCCGGAATTGCAACCGAGCTTCGTGAAGATCGGCACGATGTGATTCGCGAAATTGATCGGCAGATCGACATCCATGGAAGCGCTTTCGACGGCGATCGTCGTCTTGTGCGGGCCGTAACTCGCGGTGATCGTCGTCTTCCCATTGGCGAGAGGCAGCACACGCCCGGAGGACGTCACGCGGGCGATCGCCGGATCGGCGACTTGATACACGACATCGCCGGAGAGATCTTGCTGGCCGTCTTTGATCAAGGCGCCGGTGATGATGAGCTGGCGGGAGTCGTCCGCGCCGATGAGCTTGATCGCCTGGCCGGGGTGAACCGAGAGTTGTTTGACGAGCGCGGGGTCCGGCAGTTTCGTTTCGCCCAGGGGGGCCTTCGCAGACTCTTGGGCGCGCAGCGATCCCATGGCAAGGAAAAGGGCGCCGGCGGCGAGCATGGATCTCATCGGTAAATCTCCCGGAATGAAGCGAAACGAAACGGGCGGGGATGACGGCATGAAGCGAGGGCGATGACGAAATGTGGCGCCAGCAAAAAACATCGTCGCTCCCCCTCTCAACGAAGAGGGGGAGCGACGCGTCGAAGGCGCTCCTTAGCTGAGGAGCTCGCGGACCGGTTGACGATCGTCGACCAGGTAGATCGGACGGCCCGTGCCGTTGACGAACGTCTGGCCGGGATCGATGCCGATCGTGCTATAGAGGGTCGAGAGCACTTGCGGCACGGTGTAAGGCCGATCTTGCGGACGTTCCCCGCGCGCGGTGGTGGTGCCGATCGCTTGCCCCATTTTCAGGCCGCCGCCCGAGATGAACGCCGACATGGCCGGGCTCCAGTGATCGCGGCCGGCGCCGGCGTTGATCCGCGGAGTCCGCCCGAACTCGCCCCACATGACGACGACGACATCGTCGTGCATGCCGCGTTCGACGAGATCGTTGATCAGGGCGGAAAGGCCGCGATCGATTTGCGGCAATTGCGTCCGCAGGCGGGTGAAGTTCGCGCCATGCGTATCCCAGCCGCCATGGGCCAACGTCACGCAGCCGACGCCCGCTTCGACGAGACGGCGCGCCGTCAAGAACTGTTCGACGCCTTGATACCGCGCTCGGCTGCCGGCCGGCTCGGTCGACAAATCGAGCGCGGAGCGAACCGAGCCCGAGTTGATCATGTCGAACGCACGCGTGGTGAAATCGTCGAGCCCGTTGATGTTGGCGTCGATATCGCGACGCACGCCATCGAACGATTCGAGCATCGAGCGGCGATCGTTCTGCCGGGGAGCGGTGACGGCGTTGAGCGGCGTCAGGTTTTGCACGCCCGGACCGCTCGGCGAAAACGGCCGATGGTTGATGCCCAGGAAGCCCGGCTCCGTGCCCCGGCTCATGCCGCGCAGGCTGACGAAGGCGGGAGCGTTGCCCGTATTGCCGCGCACGCGCGAAACGACCGAGCCGAACGACGGATGGTTCGCGGTCACATTGGCCCGTTGCGATTTGCCGGTCATGACCATGGAATCGCTATGTTCGTCGGCCGAAACGAGCGAACGGACAACGGTGCACTTGTCCCACATTTGCGCCTGCAGCGGGAAGTGTTCGCAGATTTGCACGCCGGGAACGTTGGTGGCGATCGGGTTGAACTCGCCGCGGAACTCCGCGGGCGCGTCGGGCTTGAGGTCGTACATATCCATGTGCGACGGGCCGCCGGGCAGATAAATCATGATGGCCGCCTTGGGCCGGGTCGAACGGCTCGCGGATGCGCCGGAGGCTTGAGCCTTGGCGCGGAGCATGTCGGCGAGCGTTACGCCCGCTCCGAATGCGCCGATTTTGAGGAAGTTGCGGCGGGACACGCCGTCGCAATAGCCCTGCTTGGCTCCAAGGAACGTCAGCATGGAGATACCCTCACATTTCGCGGATAAAGTGGCGGGCAGGTGGGAAACGGGGCGGGCATGCGAGCGAACAGCGCAATCCTAGCCCCGACCTGGTGTTGATGCAATGAGATATTTCGCGAATTCCGCACGAACTGGCGCAACCCGAACTTCCGGGGACGGTGTGCCGCTCCGAGACGCCATGCCGCATTCCGTCGCGCTTCCCAGGGCCATCCGATGAAATCACCCGCAGAAATCTATCTCGAAAAAGCCCGCGGCCTCATCGACGCCGTCGCCGGGCAGCTGCACCTCATCGCCCAGGCGGCGGATTGGTTCGCAGACACTATCGCCGCCGGCCGCATGGTCCATGTCTTCGCCTCCGGGCATAGCCGAATCATGGTCGAGGAGATGTGGCCGCGCTACGGTTCGTTTCCGGGCTTCAACCCCATCGTCGAACTCTCGCTCACGTTTCACAACCTCGTCGTCGGCGCCAACGGCCAACGCCAGGCGATGTTCCTCGAAAACGTCCCCGGACTCGCCGCCCGCATCCTGCGGAATTTCGACATCACGCCTGCGGACTCGGCCCTGGTGATTTCGTCGAGCGGCTGCAATGTCGTTCCCATCGAGATGGCCGAGCTGTTTCGCGAACGCGGCCTCCGCACCGTCGCCATCGTCAGCCGTCAACACGCCGACGCCTCGTCCAGCAACCGCCCCGATGGCCGCAAGCTCCACGACTGCGCCGACCTCACCCTCGACACCGGCGCTCCCCTCGGCGACGCCATGATCCCCATCGCCGGCCTCGACACCCCCGTCTCCCCCGGCTCCACGATCGGCGGCTGCCTGCTCATTAACACTCTCAAAGCCGAAATCGCCCAACGCCTCACCGACCGGCAGCAACCCCCAATCGTCCTGACCGCCGCCGCCCTCGTCGGCAAACAACGAGCCACGGAACTCTTCGAAGCCGCCTACGACGACCACGCCCGGCGGCTCGCGAAACTCTATCAAAATCTCGGTCTTGCGAAGTAAGCGAGAACCGATTCGGATTCCCGTGCGCGCGTTCGCGGCTCTCCGCAGGAGAGCGCTGCCAGTACGCCATTTCCGAGGAAGCGTCCCGGCAGCGTTCTCCTGCGGAGAACCGCGAACTTATTCGAGACATGAACCGTCGATTCCCTCTCTTGCAACCCCTGTTTGTAACATTTTTTCCCTTGCAAGTCGGACGTTTGGTAGAAAATACATTTCTGTACACTACCGCGCTTGTGTTCATCGCCCACGATCGCCAGTCCTCATTTGATTTCTGTGAAACGAGTTACGTCGCTCGGACCGAATTTCGACGTGTTTGGCATACGCCGTGCAATCACAGATTGGCACGACGAGTCAAGGTCGAATCTTAGGAACCATCGGAGCAACGCCATGAACCGGATTTCCTCGCACTTCCCGCAAGCTCAGCCCCAGACGCAGGGTCACCCCGCCTTGCGGGCCGAGCGGAAGCTGCGCATGGATGCCGACAACATGCTCCGCGACATGGCCTTCGTCCTCAAGATGACGCAACGCGTGAAGGCCGACATGTTCGATGAAACCTCGAAGGAGAGTTTGGCTGTGTGATGTGAAGGAAATCGGAAACTCGTGCCGCCTTCCCCCCAGGCGAGTCCTTGTTCCCAAAATCCCCTCGTTCGCCGACTCGGAACCCCCTCACCCGAGTCCGCATCGCAAACTCGCCGGGCTTCCCCCGCCCGGCGAGTTTTTTTGTTTTTCCCACGATGCTTTCGAACGCTCGCGAGCCGCCGGGCTTGTCCCGGCGGTCCTTGAAAGAGAGGTTGAGTCGACGCGGGGCCATGGATGTGGAAGGGCCGCAGCGCCGCACCGGTTGATTCGCGAACGACAGGGACGAGGCCGTCGACGGCGAAAACGTTGTCGCCGAAACGTCGATGTTCAGCGAGGGCGGTAAAAGGTCATACGGAAGCCGCGGCGAAAGCGGACAGGGATTCTCGGAGAAAAAAGAGTCGGGGTTTCGAGCGACGATTTTTGCCGGGACTTCGACGACCTTCGCCGCGTTCTACTCGCTCGATAACCCCGTCGACCGATCGAACCATCGAAGCTCGCTCGGCCAGACTCCCGCGTCAGCGGCGAACGCCATCACAAGCTCGCGAACGCGCGGCCAAGGTAGCGTTTCGTATTCCGACATATAAGCGGGACAGTCGGCAATCGTGTTCGGCACGCCTTGTGCTTTCGGCGGTCGACGATGGTATCTGAG
>JBAXFO010000132.1:0-9414 GCA_037139885.1 Planctomycetota bacterium | reverse complement strand
GTCGCCGAATCAAACGCTCCAGCAGACCGGGGCCGCATAAGCGCCGGCCGCATGGAGTTTTGGAATTGGCGACTCTCTTCGGCGGACTTCTTCCAGTGCCACGTCGTCGCGCTTGGCGTGGTGGACCGGATCGGGTTGCCCTGAACGTGGCAAGGGGCCATATGCTGATCCTTGCCGAAATCGTAGCTGAGTGACAACCCAACCCGAGCGGACGCGATCTTTCAATTCGTCGAAACTCTCCAACTCCGCGGCGATGCAACGATGAAATTCGTCCGCGAACGAAGTAAGATTCCGGGAAGGCGGTCGCCGGAATTTCTTGGGCGTATCTCCCATTGCGAGATGGTTACGAAAACCTGCCGCGCGCCTCAGGGATTTTGCCGCAATGACTTTTGACTCCTTGCGTGGAAGGAGCGTCGAAGGAGCCGTTCATGGCGCGTACTCTCGTTTGCCGTTTCCCTTATTTTTGCAACGGCGGCATCGGTCGCTGCCAAAGAAAAATTGCGGCTTCCGATTGCTAAGTTCGCTTTCCGCCTCGCGAATACTAACAAGTTCGCCCCGCCAATGGTCCGACACTACCTTAACATCTGTCCAATAATGCGTGCACATTCCCATCGCTGGTTCGTTTCCCGATCGCTTTGGGCGATTGCGTGGTCAATCGTCGTCATTTCCTCGTGGACGAGTTCTGTCAGCGGGCAAGAAAAGGCCGCTGTGCCGGTGAAGTTCGAAACGTTTGCGGCGAGCAAGGCGGAGTTCGATCGGGCGGTGACGCTTTTCTTCGCCAAGCACTGTAAGGCGTGTCACAACTTGAAGAAATCCGAGGGCGAGCTGGATCTGGCGGATCTGGACCCCGACATGAAGACGAGCGCCAGCGCCGGCCGCTGGGCCATGGTGCAGAAGATGCTGACGACGCGCGAGATGCCTCCGGAAGGGCGCGCCCGGCCGAGCGATCCGGAACTCATGTCCGTCACCGAGTGGATCGGCGCCGAGATGACGCGCGCCGGCAAGCACTTCGCTCGCCGTGAAGCGTACGCCAACGGCAACAAAGTCAGTCACGAGAAACTGTTCAATCCGAATTTCAAGGCGGCGTTCGACAATCCCACGCAACTTCGCCGGCTCAGTCCCGAAATCTATGCGGGCTTGCTCGGCGATTTGGCCCGCGGCACGACGGGACTTGGCCAGCCGTTTACGCCCGAGGGACGAACCACGTTCAAGGACATGGGGGCTCCAAAGCTGGACGAACCGACCACCGTGCAGCTCATTCGCAACGCGATGCAGATCGTGCAGGTGCAAACCGGGTTCAAGATCGACGATGGCAAAATCAAAGGCATCGGCAGCGTGCCGCGTGAATTTCTCACGATCCTGGACGAGTCGAAAGATCTGAACGACGCCGACATCGCCGCCGCCTTGGCTCTTCAATTCAAGGCCGTCCTCGCCCGGCAACCGAGTAAGGCCGAACTGGACCGATTCACGGCCCTCGTGCGCAAGAACGTCAAGGACGCGGGACGTACGACCGGCGTTCGCTATTCGCTGGCCGCGGTGTTTCTGTTACCCGAGGCGGTGTTCCGCTGGGAGCTTGGCGCCGGCTCGGCGGACGACCAGGGGCGCGTCAGGCTCGCCCCGCGCGAGGTCGCGTTCGCCATCGCTTACGCGCTCACCGATCGCCGTCCCGACGCGGCCATGCTGGCCGATTTGGAGAAAGGCCGGCTCGAGCACAAGGACAGCGTCGCCCCGGCAGTTGCGCGCATGCTCGACGATCCCAAGCTGCCGAAGCCGCGCATCCTGCGATTTTTTCGCGAGTATTTCGGCTACGAAAAGGCCAAGGATGTCTTTCAAGACGACAAGGCGAATCCCGAACACGACAGTCGCGCTCTGATCGAGGATACCGATCGGCTGATCGAGTCCATTCTCGCCCAGGACAAGAACGTCCTCAAGGAACTGCTCACGACCAACAAGGCTTTCGTCGGCTACAAGTCTGCGGCCGACACGAAAAAGAAACGCGCCATCGAACTCGCCAAGTTCGAGGAGAACAAAAAAAAGGACCCCGAGAAGTTCAAGAACAAAACACCCCCCAAGGTCGGCCGGAGCATCTACCTGGCCTACAATCTGACCGACTTCCCCGATGATCAACCGGTGGAACTTCCCGCCCATGAACGATCGGGAATTCTGACGCAGCCTTCCTGGCTGGCGGCCAACGCCAAGACCGACGAGAATCACGCCATCTTCCGCGGCAAATGGATCCGCGAGCGGCTCCTCGGCGGCGTGGTGCCGGACGTGCCGATCACCGTCGACGCCCAGTTGCCCAACGCCCCGCATCAATCGCTCCGCGAGCGCATGAATGTCACCCGGCAGGATTACTGTTGGAAGTGCCATACCTTCATGAATCCCGTCGGTTTGCCGTTCGAGATTTACGATCATTTCGGCCGCTTCCGCAAAGAGGAGGCGCTCGTCGATCAGGGCGCAACCGCGAAGAACGTGGATAAGAAAGGCAAGTCGCTGGGCACGGTCCGGCGTCTCGCGCCGGTGGACGCCACCGGGCGCATCGGCGATTTCGGCGATGCACGCGTTGAGGGCGATGTCGGCGATGCGGTCGAGATGTTGAAGAAACTGGCCGAGTCGGAGCGAGTCGAGCAGATCTTCGTCCGCCATGCCTTCCGCTACTGGATGGGCCGGAACGAAACTCTCGGCGATGGTCCGAGCTTGCAGCAGGCCCACAAGGCATATCGCGAGAGCGGCGGCAGCATGAAAGCTCTCATTATCGCCTTGCTGACGTCGGATTCGTTCCTGTATCGGGTGCCGACCGCGGAAACCAAAAAGATCCCTTGAGTGATCTCGAACCTGGAGAAATCATGTCGATGAATCGTCGCGATGTTTTGAAGGGCGTCACCCTGAGCGCCGGCGGCCTGCTTTTGGCGCCGATCCTCAACAGGATGCAAGCCTTCGCCGCGGGCAGGCCCGTCGCCCCGAAGCGATTTGTCTTCGTCGTCGAGAGCAATGGCGTCCGCCCCGAACAGTTGGCGCCGTCGGGCGTCACACGCGACCCGCGCCGGCAGCAGGCCAATAACGGTCCCGCGGAATTGATCGACGTGGCGCTCGCCGACCGCGACCTGCCGGTATCGCTCGAACCGATCAGTCGTTACAAAAATCGCGTCACCATCGTGCAGGGCCTGTCGGGCCGCGTCTGCGGCGGCGGCCACTCGAACAACTTCGGCGCTCTGGGATGTTTCCCGACTCCGGGCGAGAGCCGGTCGATCGCCGACGAAACGATCGACGGAGCCCTGGCGAAAACCATCCCCGGCATTTTTCCCCACATCGGCCTGGGGATCTCGAAGCGCCTCGAGAGCGGCGTCATCTACAACATCTCCGCGATCGGCCCCAATCGCGGCCTGCCGACCCTATGCAAGCCCGATCAGGCTTACGCAACGCTGTTCGGCAGCGTCGCTGGCGGCCGGGCCAGAGAGGAATTCGCCGCCCGAAACAACCTCCTGGATTTCATGCGTGAGGATGTCCGCCGCGTCGAATCGAATCTTGCCGGCGAGGAACGCGAACAACTCGGCGCCTACCTCGAATCGTTCGAGGCGCTCCGCAATCGCCAGAGCCGGCTCAACGAGATCGAGCAAACCCTGCGCGAGCGCGGCCCGGTGGTGAACAATAAGTACACCAGCGCCGTCGAGACCGACCGCCTCGACGCCCAGTTCGATATCGGCGCCGCCGCCCTCATTTGCGGGCTCACCAACGTGCTCACGCTCTCATCCGCCGCCGGCATCAACGACTTCGACATCACCTTCCGCGGCCTGGGCCTGAACATCGACAAACATTCGATCGGCCACGGCGGCAGCTTCCAGGGACGCACCTGGGCCGACCTTTACAACATGATCCGCCGCTATCACTTCACCCTCATCGCCGAACTCATGCAGAAGCTCGAGCGCGTCCGCGAGGGCGACGGCACCATGCTCGACAACACTGTCATCGTCTACCTTTCCGACGGCGCCGAGGGACACCATTCGCGCTGCTGGGAATGGCCGATGGTCGTCATCGGCAACATCGGCGCCCGCCTCCGCACCGGCCGCTACTTGGATTACCCCGGCTACGGCCAGCGCGGCCACCGCACCACCGCGAACCTTTACGTCACGCTCCTGCACCTCGCCGGGTCGAACCGCGATTCATTCGGCGTCGCCGACTCCACGCTTCGCGATCTCGATCAACACGGCCCGCTCAGTGAAATGTTCGCTTAATTGTTGTCAGGTGAGTTGCGCGATCGACGACACGGCCTTCGGTCCAAAATTGGCGGCACGGCTCATATCGAGCGAAAATCCTTACTTCGCTCGCGCCGCCGCCAATAATGTCGACGGCGGCAACCCGTGGTTCGTCCTCGTTGGCGATCGGCTCTTGCTATCGCCCGAAGGTCAACACAGCTCCCAAGCGCTTTTGTTGCTCGATGCCGCCGCCCCCAAGATCCTGAGCCTCGCATGGTGGCCCGGAACAACCACGCCACAGCGTATGCCGGACAAGGCGGGTTCGTCCGGTACTCCTCACGCCTCCGGGCGAAGACTTTTTCTTACGCGGTTCGGGAGGAGCACATCCTAAAGACATCTTTAAGGTTTTCCCATGACATTCGCAAAGTCCATTCTCCTCCTCACCCTACTCGTTTCCTTCGCCGCCGCCGGCGAGAACGATTCGCCGCGCGGCGTCTATCGCGCTCGCGAAGTCCCGGACAGTCCGCTGCTTCTCGCCTCAGGAATGGCATGGCGCGATTCGGGGCTCGTCATCGCGGATCGGAAAGAGAAACGCCTCGTCGTTTTGCGACCGAGCGGCAAGTTCGCGACGCTTCGCAAGATGACGCAACCGTTCGGCGTCGCGTTCGATCCGAGCGGCCGGGCGCTCGTCTCCGAAAAGATCGACATACACCATATCGTCGCCATTCGCGACGACGACACGCTCGACGTCCTCGTCGGCCCTGCTGAGGCCGGCACGCCGCACGCGCTCGCGGTTCACAAAAACGGCACGATCTACTGGACCGGTTTCCCCGACGGCGGCACGCGCTCGCGAACTCCGGACGGCAAGGTGACGATCCACAGGCCGCGCATCGGCCACACGTTCGGCATCGCGCTTTCGCCCAATCAGGACTGGCTGTATGTAACGTCGAAGTTGCCCGACAAGGATCGCCGCGGCGTTTGGCGCTTTCCCGTTGCGGCCGACGGCGCCCTGGGCGAGGGGGAGATCTTCTTCGTCACGAAGGATTTGACGCCGAAGTTCCAAGACCTGCCGCCGGCGGAAGACGGCGGCGAATCGCTGTTCGGTTGGATCGGCCGCGTGCAGGGACTCGCGATCGACCGATCGGGACATTTCTATATCGGCGGCGCCGAAGCGCACACCTCGGGGTCGGCGGTCGCGGTGATCAGTCCGGACGGCAAGAAGGTCGTCGCGATGATCACGGATGTGCCTCGCAACATCGCCAGCCTGGCGCTATCGGGGGACGGGCGAACGCTCTATATCGCCGGGGCTGGCGAGTACCGCTTGCATGCGGTTCGCTTCGACTAACGAACCGGGGGCGGCCCCATTTCGCGGCGCGGCCTAGCGGGACGGTCGCCAGCGATAGGCCGCCAGGGCGTTCAACTCGCGAACGAAGATCTCGTCGCCGCAGACGGCAAGATGAGCCCAGGTCTCGGCGTCGCCGATCTTCAGCGAATCGATCAAATCGAACGACTTCGGATTGGCGCGGATCAAGTAGAGTTCGCCGCGCTGATCGAGCGCCAGAATGCGGTCGCCCTGGGCGACCATGCTCCAATACTTGCCGAAGGGAGAGTCGCTCGACCAGGTGGGTTGCCCCGTTTTGAGGTCGATGCAAGTGAACCTTTGATTTTGCAGGTGCATGTACGCGTAGCCATCGATGAGCACGGGCGACGACATATACGCCTGCGATTTGCCGGTCCAGGTTTCGGCGACGGCGAAGCGGTCCTCGTCGCGCGATATGGCATAGAGACGCGATTTATTGCCGTAGCTGCTTGTGAAGATGGCGTCACCGACCACGAGGGGCGTCAAAATATTCATGCCGCGAAAGGCGGGGACATCGCGCGACCACAAAACGTCCCCGCTTTCAAGATTGACGCCGGCGAGTTTCTCGCGGCCCTGAACGACGAGCTGACGCTTGCCGGCAAGAGTCGCGATCACCGGCGACGAAAACGCCGACCCCATCATGCCGCCCTTGCCCTGAAGCGTTCGCCAAAGAACCTTGCCGGACCTCTTGTCGAGTTTGACGGTCGACGCGCCTGCCTGCACATAGAGGGCGTCGCCATCGATGAGCGGCGAACTGACGGAGCCGAAGTCCGGAAGCGGCGCCTTGAATTCTTCGACGAAGTCCAGCCGCCAAAGCTCCTTGCCGGATCCGGCATCGAGGCAGACGAGCACATCGCGCATCCCGGCGACATAAACGCGTTCGCCGTCGAACGCGGGCGTGGAACGGATCCAACTCCCATTGGCGGCAGCGAAGAATGGAACCGTGAGGGCGCCCTTCCACGAGGCGCGCCAACGTTCCTTTCCGGACTTTCGATCCAGCGAAAGCACGACTTCGGTTTCTTTGTTTTTCGTCGCCGTGGTGATGACGCTGTCGCGCGTCACAATCGGCCCGGAATAGCTCGGATCCAGAGGGACGCGCCACAAGAGTTCGAGAGAGTTACGGGTCAGCCGCTCCGGCCAGACCGGTCCCGCAACGCGGCCATCCCGCGTCGGCCCCCGCCACTGCGGCCAGATGGCGTCGCCGCTATCCTGCGCGTCGCTCATTCGACTGTTCATGAAAAAGACAATGCCCGCGATCAAAAAATAGCGTAGTTTCACGGCGAGCGCTCCCGGTGTGCTCCGATGGATCCATCTCGCCATACTAATAACCGCCGCCTCTCGAAAAAGCGAGTCCCCCCGCCACAAGCTCGCTCAGTCGACCACCAAGAACGCGACGCGGCTTGCTTTACGCGTGCCCTCGGCGGTCTCGCCCACCGCAAACGGCGCGAGAAGACGGCGCTTGAGTCGGACTCCTTCAAAATCGCTCACGCAAGGATTTCCGCCAGCGGACCCGATTGATCGATGTCGCGCAGACCCGGGTCCGCGACGCCGAAGCGATCGCGGGGCCGGCCGGCGGCGTGCAAGTGCGACAGGTAGAGGTTCGCGGTCGTGCGATGGTTGGGACTTCGGTAGCGAGGGAATTGCACGTGGCGGCGACCGGTTTTCAACTGGCCGCCCTATCATGGAACGATGCTTTCCTTGGGTTCGGTGGGACGGTCATCGTCCGGCTAGCGTGACGGGCGCTCCCAGATTTTCACGCAATCGTTGTCGCCGACCGTGGCCAGCAGGGAACGATCGGCCGACATCGTCACCTGGCTGACATTGCCGCTGCGATAGCCGGTTTCGACGACGAACAACGACCGGCCGTCAGCCGTGTTCCAGGCGCGAACGGTGCCGTCTTCCAGGCCGGCGAGGAGAATCTGGCCATCGCTCGTGAAGGTCAGGTGCGAAACGCGAGCGCCCTGGCCGGCCCAGAGCGTTCTCTGAGCGGCGGCGACTTCATCGAAGAGAATGAGGCCGTCATTGGTCGCGTAGGCGGCCACGTAGCGGTTGTCCGGGGACAGCGCCAAGGGCATGGGAGTGCGGCTCAATTTGTGTTTGGCGACATGGCGGCCTGTGGACACGTCGAAAAGAAAGATCTCGCCGCCCCAATAGGAGAACGCGACCTGGGGACCGGCGCTCGAAACGGAAACCCGACTCGCACGGGCCGGCAACGAATGGCGGTGCGAAATGCTTCCATGGTCGGCGTCGATATCCCAGATCGTCACTTCGGAACGGCTGGCCTGCGCGATCCAGCGACCATCGGCGGAGACCGCTCCCGGACGCAGATCTTTGTCGCGCAGCCGAGCGAGAACGGGTTGCGGCTCGCCGATCTTCCAAAAGGCTGCCGTGCCGCCTTCGCAAATGGCGATGACCGTATCGTCCGTCGTGAACTCCATGCTCTGCGTCCGCAGACGGCTTCCCTGGGCCGTTGCGACATTGGCGCCGTCCAGCGTGTTCCAGGCCTTGAACCCGCTACGGCCAAAATGACTGGTCACGATCCGCGAACCATCGCGGGAAAACGCGACCGCATCGCCGGCCCGCACAAATGTATGACGCAACCGGCATTGGTTCTCGGCGAGCGGCTGCGGCACCATCGGCTCGCGATCGGCGGTGGCCAAGACAAACGAGCCTTCGGCGACATCGACCGCCTTCGCGCCGTTTTGACTCTCCAAATGCGCCTGGCCTTCTTCGAGTTCCACGCGCGACCCCTTTTCCTCGCGGTAGACGCGAAGCCGTGTGGCCGATGACGTGATCCGTGCGTGATCCGTCGTCACCACCAGCGGTCCCTCGCTCGTTTTGCCGGCCGTCTGTACTTGCACGGCTCCGGTCTCCAGATGAATATGTTTCCCCTGCTTCGTTTCTGGGGACGCGAGGCGAACGGTCGAACCGGATTGCAGCGTGAAATGCGTGCCGTCGGTGAAGAGGACCTCCACCCGACTCTTCTCGTCCCCGACGCGAAGAACCTGGCCGACGAAGAGCGACGAGCCTAATTCCACGGGCCGCGACTTGCCGGACATGTCACGAACGTCGACATCGCCGCCGACCGCGAGGACCGTCGCCAGCGGGACGGGTTCGGGCGAGCGCCCCCCCCAAAACAAAGCCGCGAGCGCACACGTCGCTACAGCCGCCAACGCCATGGTCCAGGCCCAGCCGCGAGGTCGACGATGCTTCGCCGCCGTCGCGCCGATCGTGGGTACGTCGGCTTCAAGTCCCGCGAGATCGCGGCCTCGATTTTCACTCAGGACGGCGCCGGTCAAGATGTCCTGTTCGACGACATCCCAATACGCTTGACGTGCGCGTCCGGACGCACGCAGTTCGCGAAACAGCTCGTCTTTCTCGGAGACCGTGAGTCGGTCTTCCAGGTCTTTTTCCAGGAGTTCGTGAAGTCGGATGTCGTCCACCTTACACCTCGCGCGTCCTGAGCGATTGACGCGTACACTCTTGCAAAAACTTCCGCGCCCGCGTCAAAGCGACGTGGACGGCATTGACCGACCAGCCCAGCCGATCCGCGATCTGCGGCGGCGCGAAGGGCTGATCAGCGTAACGCAATTCGAGAATCTGCCGGGCCCGAGGCGCCAGTTGCTGGATGCACCGAGCCAGCGCCGCACGCCGTTCCGCCCATTCGTCGACCCGCTCCTCGGCGGCGACGGCCAGCATCTCCAAAAGCTCGTCGTCGACCAGGCGCGGCGCCGAGCGATTGCGGCGGTAGAAGTCAAAAACCTTATTTCGGGCGATGCCGCGAACCCAGGCGAGAAAGTTGCCGTCCTGGCGAAACGTCTCCGCCTGTTGCGAGACGACCACAAACACTTCTTGCAGAAT
>JBAXFO010000131.1:0-9414 GCA_037139885.1 Planctomycetota bacterium | reverse complement strand
ACCCAAAATAATCGAGATCAACGCGTCCTCATGCGTCCCCAATCCATTGTGGCGCCGAAGCCACCCGGGTCTTTGAGGTTTTTTTCAAACGGAAGAGCGGCTCTATGCGTCGAGCGAACATTTACTGCCGGGGAATTCTCGCGGGCGTTTTGAGCAAGAGCGAAGGCAAGTACCAATTCAAGTATGCGCCGGAGTATTTGCGCAGTCCTGAAGTCCCGGCCATCAGTCTTACGTTGCCGAAAAAGGAAGGGCCGTTCGAGTCTTCGGTTTTATTCCCGTTCTTTTTCGGATTGCTGGCGGAGGGGGATAACAAGGCCATCCAGTGCCGAGTCTTGAAAATCGACGAGAACGACGCCTTCAGCCAGTTGCTGAAGACGTGCCGAGTTGAAACGATCGGCGGGGTGACCGTCGAGGAGGTCGATGCGCCGTGACGCGATGCCCAGGTTGTTTCAAGGCTCGACATGTCGCCTTTTGTGGGACTTGCCGAAAGCGGTTGTTCGGGGGAGCGAAAGTCTCCGCCGTCCTCCCCTTCTCGCGCCCGGCCTACGACCAAGTGAAATGGGATAGCGCTTCCGACCGAATGTCGATTTCCGGCATCCAAACCAAAATCTCTCTCGCGCTCGACGATGGGCAGCTAAAAATGGTCGCGTCGGGCGGGCAATACATTCTCAAGCCGCGTGATGGCGTATATTCGGGGCACATCGACGCGACCTTGGCCGGTGCGCCGAGGCGCTTTCGCGTCGAAGTCCGTTATGTTTCCGGCACGACGTTCAATATCACCTGGGCCGACATGGAACCCTGAGCGTCAACCGACTTGCGCGTTCGTGCGGCCAAATTGCGTGTCTTCCCGTCGTTGACTATTTCTTCCCTCGCATCGTCGCTCCTTCAGGTTGGTGTTTTTTTTTCGTGAGGATCTCTTTACAATCCCGCCGTCGATACTCACTTGAGGGCAGAGCATGCGACGGATCGCGGTCATCAATCAAAAGGGAGGCGTCGGGAAGACGACGACGACGGTCAACCTGGCCGCCGCTCTCGCCAGGGCCGGCAAACGCGTCCTGGTTCTCGATCTCGATCCGCAGGCTCATGCGACCACGCATCTGGGAAAAGAACCCAACGGGCAGACGCCGTCGCTTTACGACGTCCTCATCGACAGTCGGCCGATCGCCGATGTGCGGGTGCAGGTCAGCGAAAACCTTTGGCTGGCCGGGTCCGATATCAATCTTGCGGCCGCCGAGGTCGAGTTGGCGGGCGTGGTGGGCCGGGAAGTGATTCTGCGGGATCTGTTGCAAGGGGAACTGCCTTCGTTCGATTTCGTGTTGATGGATTGCGGGCCTTCGCTGGGGGTGTTGACGCTCAACGCTCTCGCCGCCGCCAACGAAGTCTTCATTCCGCTCCAACCGCATTTCCTCGCCCTGCATGGCCTGGGCAAGCTGCTCGAAACGACGGCCCTGGTCAGCAAACGCATCAATCCCGAATTGAAGGTCACCGGCATTTTGCTGTGCCTTTACGACAGCACGAAGCTCGCGCAGGAAGTGATCTCGAACATCGACACCTATCTTGAGCGGAGCCGCGGCGGCAATCAGCCGTGGGCCAACGCTCAGGTGTTCGGCACGCGCATTCGCCGCAATATCAAGCTGGCCGAGTGCCCCAGTTTCGGCGAGACGATTTTCACCTATGCCGCGAGTTGCCCCGGGGCTCAAGATTACCAGTCGCTGGCGAACGAAGTGCTTGGCGTTGGGCCGATCGTCCATGCGGGGCGGGTGCGTATCGACGATCGCGGCAATGTCGAAGCCGTGACCATGGAGACCTCGTCGCTCTTCTAACCAAATTTCAGGCGATCTGGCCCAAGGGGCCGGAACAGAGGCCACGCCCACGGGACCGCTCCCGTGGGCGTTGGTTTTTCCCAGGGGACGCAGTCGCCGCACCGGTCAATGCGCTGGCGAACCTGCGACGGCGTCCATACTTTGTGGGTGTGGGTTTCTTGGCACGTTGACCCTGTTGACGGGAATCTTCTGATGATCGTGACGATCGACGGTCCAGCGGGGGCGGGAAAGAGCAGCGCGGCCTTGCGCCTGGCCGAACGCCTCGGCTTCGCGTTTCTCGACACCGGGGCGATGTATCGGGCTGTGGCGCTCGCGGCCTTGCGGGCGCAGTGCGCCCTCGATGATGAAGGCGTTCTCGCTCGGCTTCTCGCGGACTTGCGGCTCGAGATGCCCGCCGGGCAGGTGTTGCTCAACGGCGAGGATGTCGCCCCGTTCTTGCGGACGCCGGAGATCACGACCGCCTCGATGCCGATCGCCGCCAGCCGGGCGGTGCGCGAACGCCTGGTCGGCTGGCAGCGTTCGATCGCGCACGCACGCGACATCGTCACCGAAGGTCGCGATCAAGGCACGCTTGTTTTCCCTCATGCCGAATGCAAGTTTTTCCTGACGGCCGCAGCCAGCGAACGAGCGCAGCGGCGGCAGCGCGAATTGTCCGCCCGCGGGTCCACGATCACCGTCGATGAAGTTCTCGCCATGCAATCCGAGCGCGACGCACGCGACGAGGGCCGTACGCTCGGCCCGCTCAAACAAGCCGACGACGCGATTCTGGTGGAGACCACCGGCCTGACGCTCGAACAAGTCGTCGAACACCTTTACCGCCTCGCGCGCCAGCGGACCGGAGGCCGCGCATGAGCGTCCCCGCCGTGGAGGACGTACCGTCAACGTGGGGCACGAAGTTGCTCTATGCGGGCACGCGCGTCATGTCTGCGCCGCTGCTCACGCTCGGTTTCAGCCTGCGGACGCGTCCGGCCAAAACGAAAATCCCCGCCGGCCCGTTGCTGATCATCGCCAACCATCAAAGCTTTCTCGATCCCCCGCTCGTGGGCCTCGCGTTCGATCGGCCGTTGGTTTATCTGGCACGCAAAACGCTGTTTGAAAATCCGTTCTTTCGCGCCCTGATTCGTGGGCTCAATGCCGTGCCGATCGATCAAGACGGCATCGGCAAGGACGGCCTGCGGGCGATTCTCGAACAACTTTCGTTGGGCCGAGCCGTGTTGGTTTTTCCCGAAGGAACGCGCTCTCCCGATGGCCGCGTCCATCCCTTGCGGCCAGGAATTCACCTCCTCATCAAGCGTACGACGGCGCCGATCGTTCCCGTCGGCATCGCCGGCGCGTACGACGCCTGGCCGAGTTGGCGCAAGTATCCGATCCCCTCGCCTCTCTTTCTGCCGCCGACGCCGCGAACCATCGGCGTCGCCGTCGGCGATCCGCTCGATCCGCGTCCGTTCGCCCAAATGCCCCGTGAGGATGCGATGGTCGCCCTGGGGAATGAATTGGACCGCATGCGCGGCGTCGCCGACGGCATTCGCCGCACGTGATGAGCGTTCGTTGAGTTGCGAGAATCCATGCCGCTGCCGACGGCGCCTGTGGTATCGTCAGGGTGAATGCGAATTTCGTGGGAGGTTCACCGTCGAGGAATGAATTTGGACGCTGCGAAAGGGAAGCGCGAACGTGCCGACGCTCAGGATCGCCTGGCGTCCATTCTGAACACGGTCGTCGATGGCATCGTGACCATCAACGCCAGCGGCCTCGTCGAATCCTTCAATTCGAGCGCGGAGCGGATTTTCGGCTATGCGGCGGCGGAAGCCATCGGCAAGAACGTCAAAATGCTGATGCCGCAACCTTATGAAGCCGAACATGACAGCTATCTACGCAATTACCTCAGCACGGGTCGCGCGAAGGTCATCGGTATCGGCCGCGAGGTCGTCGGCAAACGCAAGGACGGCACGGTCTTTCCGATGGATCTGGCTGTCAGCCAATTTCAATTCGAAGGCCAACAATATTTCACCGGCATCGTTCGCGACATCAGCGAGCAGACGGGGGCCCAGGAAGCCGTCCGGCAGACGCGGGTCGAACTCGAACGCGCCCATGCCGAGCTGAAAGCGGCGACGCAACAGCTCTGGCAGTCCGCGAAGCTGGCCAGTGTCGGCGAGTTGGCGGCCAGCATCGCTCATGAACTCAACAATCCGCTGGCGACCGTGACCCTCAAGCTCGATTCGCTCCTCAGCCGCGATTTGGATGCGGCCGTGCGTCACTCGCTCATCATCGTGCAGCAAGAAACCGACCGCATGGCGAATCTCGTCGGCAATCTGCTCCAGTTCACCCGGCTCGGTCCCGAGCAGCAATCGAGCGTCGATCTCGCGGAAGAGTTGGCGAAATCGCTCGAGCTCGTGCATCATCTTTTCCGCAAACATCAGATTGAAGTGCGAATCCATATCGACCGCGCGCTGCCGGTGATCTTCGCCGACCGGCAGAAGTTGCGGCAAGTCTTCTTGAACTTGCTCTCCAACGCCTGCGACGCGATGGCCTCGGGAGGAACGCTGACGCTCCATGCCGAGGAATCGACGGTCGACGAGCGCGCGGCCGTGGCGATTTCGTTCGCCGATACCGGCGTGGGCATTCCTCCGGAGCTCCTGCCGAAAGTGATGGACCCGTTCTTCACGACGAAAGACGAAGGCAAGGGGACAGGGTTGGGGTTGGCGATCTGCCGGCGCATTGTCGTTCAGGAACATGCCGGCCGGTTGACCGTGGACAGTGCGCCGGGCACGGGAACGATCGTGCGTATCGTCTTGCCGACGCGACGGTCGTATGATTGATTCACGGAGCCGTTTTCATGACGCAACCCCTCGGACGAATTCTTGTCGTCGACGATGAGCCGCAACTCGCGGAAGCCCTGCGCGAAAATCTCGTTCGCGAACGCTATGACGTCGAATGCGTGACGGCGCCCGAGAAGGCTCTGCAACTCCTCAAAGACGAACCCTTCGATCTGCTGCTCAGCGATTTGATGATGCCGGGCATGAGCGGCATCCAGCTTCTCCGCGCGGCTCACGAAATCGATCCGAATTTGGTCGGCATCATCATGACCGGGCAGGCGACCGTCGAGACCGCCGTCGAGGCGATGAAGTCGGGCGCTTTCGATTATCTGCTCAAGCCGTTCAAGATGCACGGCATCCTCCCCGTTCTCGCCCGGGCGATGACCGTGCGCCGGCTGCGCGTGGAGAACGTCCGCCTCCGCGAGTATGTGAATCGTCTGACGTTCGAATCGCAGCGGTATCAGATCGTCGGTCAAAGTCCCCCGATCCAGCGCCTGCTCGAACTGATGGAAAAGGTCGCCCCGTCCGATACGACCGTTCTCATTCGCGGCGCGACAGGCACGGGCAAGGAACTGGTCGCCCGGGCGCTGCACCATAACAGCAGCCGGCGCCAGGCCAATCTGGTGACGATCAACTGCGCCGCCTTGCAGGAATCGCTGTTCGAAAGCGAATTGTTCGGCCACGAAAAAGGATCGTTCACCGGCGCCGCCAACACGAAGCAAGGCCTGATCGCCATCGCGGAGAAAGGGACGCTGTTCATCGATGAAGTCGGCGAAATGCCCCCGGCGATGCAAGCGAAACTTCTACGCGTGCTCGAAAACGGACAATACCGCCGCGTCGGCGGCGTCACCGAGTACCATGCCGACGTCAGGCTTATCGCCGCAACCAATAAGCCGCTCGAAGACGCCATGGCGGCCGGCGCCTTTCGCGAGGACCTTTATTATCGTCTCAACGTCGTCAACCTGAACCTCCCCAGCTTGCACGAACGGGTCAGCGATATTCCGTTGCTCGTCGAACATTTCCTGGCGACGCGGCAGATTGGCCGGACTCGCTGTGCGATCGCCCCCGAAGCGATGCGGGTGATGATGGAATATCGTTGGCCGGGAAACATCCGCGAACTCGCCAACGTTCTCGAACGGGCGCAGATTCTCGCGGAGAACAACGTCATCACGATCGACGACCTGCCCGAAAACATGATCGTCGCCCCTCGGACGGCCGCAGCGCCCGTGCAAGTCGACGCCCAGCCGGCCGCCGATGCCGAAATCAGCCTCGACAACCTCGAAGCACTCGAACGCCGCCACATCCTGCATGTCTTGCAAAAGTTCAAGTTCAACAAGGTGAACGCCGCCCGCGCGCTCGGCGTGAGTCGCCGGGCCCTTTATCGCTCGCTTGAGAAATATCAAATCGCCCCGGCGGCGGCTGATGCGGTTAACTCTTGACCGAGCTGTCGAGGGAATCGACGCGGGGCGCGCAACAACTCGGCACGAAACCTCAAGTGTCCGAACGATCTCGCCGATAACTGGTTTGTCCCAAGGGTTGCATGACTGCTGAGTCGCCAACCGCAAGAACTGTTCGACCGTGCGGGCGCCGCTCCCCTTCCCCGCGGCGTGCGATTTCCCGCCTTGCGATGTCCGTTCCCCCGACGGCGCGCAAGTCATCCGCCACGGTCGTCTTCCCCGGGGCCGCGAACGTCGTTCGCGGCCCCGTTCTTCTTTTCTCCCCTTCATCGCCGCTCTCAAATGCTCGTCCCGCCGGATGAACGATCACGCCCCGTCCTCGTATATCAAAGGGAACGGTTTCCCTCGAACTTTTCAATTTTGGAACGCGAGACGTCGTCATGGAAATTACCCACATTCACGGCCGCGAGATTCTCGACAGCCGCGGCAATCCCACTCTGGAAGTCGAAGTCCTGCTCGGCGACGGCTCGCTGGGCCGGGCCGCAGTGCCCTCCGGCGCCTCCACCGGGGCGTATGAAGCGGTCGAACTGCGCGATGGCGACAAGAAGCGTTATCTCGGCAAAGGGGTTTTGAAGGCGGTCGAAAACGTGAACGACCACATCGCTCCTTCACTGCTCGGCGCCTCGGCGTTCGATCAGACCGGCATCGATCAAACGATGATCGAACTCGACGGCACCCCGAACAAGGCGAAGTTCGGCGCCAACGCGATCCTGGGCGTTTCGCTGGCGGTCGCCCGGGCCGCTGCGGAATGTCTGAGCATCCCGCTGTATCGCTACCTCGGCGGCGTCAACGCCAAATACCTGCCCGTGCCGATGATGAACATCCTCAACGGCGGCAAACATGCCGACAACAACGTCGATTTCCAAGAATTCATGATCATGCCGCTCGGCGCTCCGTCGTTCCGCGAGGCGCTCCGTATGGGGACCGAAATCTTCCATCACCTCAAGAAGGTGTTGCACGATAAAGGCCTGAACACCGCGGTCGGCGATGAAGGCGGCTTCGCTCCCAGCCTCAAGAGCACCGATGAAGCTTTCGAAGTGATCGCCACGGCGGTCGAAAAGGCCGGCTACAAACTCGGCACGCAGATCTACTTCGCCCTCGATCCCGCCACCACCGAACTGTTCGAAGAAGCCAAACACAAGGGCAAGACCGGCTACTGCTTCTTCAAAAGCAACCCCGACCGCATCGCCAGCAGCGACGAAATGATCGATATGTGGAAGGGCTACTGCAAGAAATGGCCCATCGCCAGCATTGAGGACGGCCTCGCCGAAGACGACTGGACCGGTTGGCAGAAGCTGACCAAAGAACTCGGCGACAAGGTGCAACTCGTCGGCGACGACCTCTACGTCACCAACGTCAAGCGCCTGCAAGACGGCATCAACAAACGCGCCGGCAACAGCATCCTCATCAAGGTCAACCAGATCGGCACCTTGACCGAAACGCTCGACGCCATCGACTTGGCCCGCCGCACCGGCATGACCGCCATCACCAGCCATCGCTCCGGTGAAACCGAGGACGTCACCATCGCCGATATCGCCGTCGCCAGCAACTGCGGGCAGATCAAGACCGGCTCCACCAGCCGGACCGATCGCATCGCCAAGTACAACCAACTTCTCCGCATTGAAGAAGACCTCGGCTCCTCGGCTCGCTACGGGGCGGAGCTCTGGCCCGCCTCGCGCCGCTAACATCTCGCTGCTTATCGCTTCCCCGGTGGCGACACGTTCGAAACGTGTCGCCACGTCAGTCTCCGCATCTCACTTGGGAGGATCCCCATGTTCGCCCGCATCTTCGCCCTTGTCGCGTTTCTCAGCGCCGCACCCGCCTTCGCCGACGACTGGCCGCAATGGCTCGGTCCGCAGCGCGACGGCGTCTGGCGCGAGACCAACATCGTTGAGCGCTTCCCCAAGGACGGACCTAAAGTCCTCTGGCGCACCCCGATCGGCGAAGGGTATTCCGGCCCCGCCGTATCGCACGGCAAGGTCTACGTCACCGATCGCATTCTCGCCAAGGGAGCTGCGACGCCGAAGGACTCGTTCGACACCAAAAGCCGCGTCGCCGGCAAGGAACGCGTCCTCTGCCTCGATGAAAAGACCGGCGCGATTCTCTGGACCCACGAATACGATTGCCCTTATCAGATCAGCTACGCGGCCGGGCCGCGCACGACGCCCATCGTCGATGCCGGCAAGGTCTACACCCTCGGCGCCATGGGCGATCTTTACTGTTTGAGCGCCGACAAGGGCGACGTGATTTGGTCCAAAAATTTGCTCAAAGATTACGTCAAAACGATTCCCATCTGGGGCTTCGCCGGTTCACCGCTCATCGATGGCGATCGCCTCATCTGCCTCGTTGGCGGCCCCGGAAGCGTCGCCGTCGCTTTCGACAAAAACACGGGGCGAGAAGTTTGGAAGGCCGTCTCCGCCGACCAACCCGGTTACGCGCCCCCCGTCTTGGCCACTCTCGGCGGCCAAAAGACGCTGCTCATCTGGACCCCCGAAGCGCTCAACGCCCTCGATCCCGTCACGGGCAAAGTCCACTGGTCGCATCATTACGCCCGCGGCAAGAACAAGGCCCTGAAGGCCGCTCTCTCCGTGAGCATGCCGCGCGTCGATGGCGACAAGCTCTTTTTGACCGCGTTTTATGAAGGAGCCGTGCTGCTCAAGCTCAACGGCCTCGACGCGCCGACGGAGATTTGGCGTTCCGGCGGCCGTAGCGAACAACCCGATCAAACCGATGGCCTGCATAGCATCATGCCGACGCCGATCGTGAAAGATGGCCACATCTACGGAATTTGCAGCTACGGAGAACTCCGCTGCCTCGACGAGAAGACCGGCAAACGCGTCTGGTCGACGCACGCGGCCACAGGCGGCGAATCGGTCCGCTGGGCCAACGCGTTTTTGATCGAGCAGGGCGACCGCTTCATTCTGTTCAACGAGCACGGCGATCTCATCATCGCCAAACTCTCGCCGAAGGGTTATGAAGAAATCAGCCGGGCCAACATTCTGACTCCGACCAACACGATGGCCGGTCCCGCGGGCCGCCGCGTGATCTGGTCGCACCCCGCCTTCGCCGACCGCTCCTGCTTCGCCCGCAACGACCGCGAGATCATTCGCGTGTCGCTGGCGAAGGAATGACGCCGTTCGCGGCTCTCCGCAGGAGAGCGCTGACGGTACGCGCGACCGCAGAGGCGTCCTGTCCGCGTTTCTTCGAACAGACCACAAAATCGCTTTGGCGTGCCGGCAGAACTCTCCATCGGCGAGCCGCGACTGTACAACTTCACTTCTCCCCGTCGATCGTTTCCACGAGCGGGATCTGGTATTTGCC
>JBAXFO010000130.1:0-9434 GCA_037139885.1 Planctomycetota bacterium | reverse complement strand
CCGCGGCTGCGCCGCCGCGCGGGCCAGCGTACCGACGCCGGCAGCGACGACCAGGCAGCAGGTGATCGCGAGCCACCACGCGAAGGGGGACGCCGCGGTGAGCATCAGGGTGGCCGTCAGGGCGACTACGGCCAGGCCGGCCACCGCGGCCATGACCAGCACCGGCCGCAGGTTGCCCCGTAGCCAGACTTCGGAAGTGGGAGAGCCTGCGCCGTTCATCGTGCTTTCATCATTGGGGCACAAGGCTTACCATTCTCCGCACGATCTGTCTGTCTGCCTGCCTGCCTGCCTGCCTGCCTGCAACCGCAACCAAGGATCACGACGTCATGCACGACGCCCATTCCGCACCAACCGTTGATTCCACGAAACGCACGCTCCTGGGGATCGCGGTCGCTCTCGCGGCCTACGCCGCCGCGACCGCCGCCGGCTGGCCTCAACATGGTCGTGATTTGATCGTCGAGGCACAAGCGGCCCACGGCCCGGCAGCGCATGCCTCGACCGAGCACGCCGCTACCGAGCACGCCACGACGGAGCAGACGCACGGCAGTGGCCATGCCGGCACGGCCCCGCCGCCGCTTACGGTGCTGCCTTTCGTGCTGCTTCTGGGGGCGATAGCGATCCTGCCGCTCACGTCCCGGCTCTCCCACTGGTGGGAGCACAACTCGAGCAAGCTGCTCGTGGCCGGCCTGCTCGCGCTGATCACGCTCGTCTATTACACGCTTTTCCACCGCCAACCGGTCGATCTCCATTTCCCGACACACGCGACCGTCGCCCCGGCGGTCGGCCTTCGAGCGGTCGTCCCGGCATGAGCCAACCCAAGCCCCTCATTCAAGAAATCTTCCGCCGCGGCCAAGAGGTTCTCGTCCAGGTCATCAAGGAAGGCCTCGGCACCAAGGGCCCAACCCTGTCGACATACATCAGCATCGCGGGCCGTTACCTCGTGTTGATGCCCGGACTGAACCGCATCGGCGTCTCGCGCAAGATCGACGACGATAATGTGCGCCGCCGTCTGCGCGACGTGATGAGCGAACTGAACCCGCCCAAGGGCCTCGGCTTCATCATCCGCACCGCCGGCCAAGACCGCGACAAGAAAGAACTTCAGCGCGATCTCATGTATCTCGCCCGACTCTGGAAAGTCGTCGCGCGCCGCATCCGCAAGCAGAAGGGCCCCTGCGAGGTCTATCAAGAAAGCGACATGGTGACGCGCACCATTCGCGACATCTTCTCGAACGAGATCGAGTCGATCACCGTCGACGAACGCAATGCTTACGAATCGGCCAAAGAGTTTCTCGACGTCGTCATGCCCAAATTCGCCGAGCGCATCAAACTCTGGGATAATCCCGAGCCGATGTTCTTCAAGCATGGCATCGAGCAAGAGATCAGCCGCATCCAGCAGCGCCGCGTGGAACTGCCGATGGGGGGATCGATCGTCATCGATCAGACCGAAGCGTTGGTGGCGATCGACGTCAACAGCGGCAACTTCCGGGCCGACAACAACGCCGAGGAAACCGCGTTCAAGATGAACCTGCAAGCCGCCAAGGAAATCGCCCGGCAACTCCGCCTCCGCGATCTCGGCGGCGTCATCGTGAACGATTTCATCGACATGCGGGAGGAACGCCATCGCCGTGGCGTCGAACGGGCTTTGCACGACGCCATGCTTCGCGATCGCGCCCGCACGAAGGTGCTGCACATGTCGCAGTTTGGCATCATCGAGATGACCCGGCAGCGCATCCGTCCCTCGCTCAAACGCAGCGTCTTCCACGAATGCGCCCATTGCAAGGGCACCGGCCAGGTCAAAACGATCGAAAGCATGAGCATCGAAGTGATGCGGCTCATCCAGCTCGCGGCTCATCGCGAGGCGGTCTGCCGGATCGAAGTCCGCATTCAGGATGAAGTGGCCAGCTACCTGCTCAACCGCAAGCGCGCCGATCTCGCCCGCGTCGAAGAGGCGTGCGGCAAACCGGTTCTCGTGCGGGGCGTGCCCGCCGTCGCTCCGGAGTTCCTCGAATTCGTGTGCTTCGACGGCAACTCGCATGAGGTGAAGTTCACCCCGTTCGAAGAACCGCACCGGCAACCGCCCCGCCGCGGCTACCGGGGCGACCGATAGCCGATTTTCGTAGAGCGGGTTGCGTCAACCGGCGCAACCCGCTTTATGAGCCCGCGGGCTTTCAGGCATGCTGCAAACGCTCACATCTCTATGGCAGCCCGCCCATTTTTTTCTCGCGAACGGTCTGCGCTGCGCCTGGCAATTCGAAGCCGAACAAACTCTCCCATGGGAACTCTTCCGCGGACGACTGCTGGGCCCAGGTCAGGCAAGGGCGACGCAAACCTTTCTGTCGTGGAATCTGCTCCCCGTCGAAGGGGGCGTCGTCGGCAGCGAACCGCTCCTTTCTCTGCTTCTCGATGACGCCGGTTCCGTGTTCGTCACGCGTAGCCTGCTCTGCCGGGTCTGGACGCCGGTCGATTCGAGCGAGGGCATCGGCAGCGAGCAGCGCGATCGCTGGGTTCGCGAACTCATTGGCGTCGCTCATCGCCCGGATTTTGCGAGTGAAAGCGATTGGGCCGCGGAGGCAGCAAGCCTGATCGCGCAGGCGATCGTCGGCACGAGCCGGCTGCCGCTGACATCAACGGAAGCGCCGTTGCCGCAATTCACGTTTGGGCAACTGACGTACGTGCGGCGACACGATCTGACGGGCGTCGACGTCCGCGTTCCGCGTCGCTCCTGGCAAGAACTTCTAGCGACCGCATCGCCCGCCGATCTCGACGAGGCGGGGCAAGCGAAATTGCTCGAAATCTTGTTACGCTCCACGCCTGCGGAAGAATGCGCGACCGCGTTCGCCAAGTGGTTGGGCGTCGAACGTTTGCCGGCGGTCTTCCGCCATATGTTCAACGACGTCTCCCTGTCGCCGTATACGGACTTCGTCGACCGCGCGCTTGCCGCGTTGTCCGCCTGGGCGATGCCGGCCCCTCTGGAAATCGACATCCTCGCGGGACTGATTCTTCAGATCGTCCGTCATTTAACCGCGTATGATCTCACGCTGTTTCATTATCGCGGCGCCAATTATCCCGACGCCCTGTTGCTCGACAGCTTGCTGCGGCAGCTCATCGCACGGGCCGAGTCGCAACCGACGGCGTTCACCGAATCGTCGCCGGAAGGTCTTCGGCGGCGGCGCGCGCTGCGTGCCGGGTGCTTGCTGCGTTCGCGCTACGAAGGGCATGCGGTGCCGGATCAACCGACATCGCCCGGCGAGAACGCCCGCGTGACGCCGCTGACCGTCGTGCCTGAGGAGCAGATTCACGAGCCGCAGCGCCGGACGCGCCGGCTCTATGCGAACGAACCCTTGGCGAGCCTTTTGCCCGCCTGCGTGTCGCCCATTCTCGCGCAGGCGTGCGGCGACTTACGCGATCCTCAGGAATTGCGCGAAGGCGGCATGGCGCTCTTCATCGATCGCCCGCTCGGTTTTTTCAAAGCCCCGGCCGAGATCGATCAAACGCCGCTGCTCAGCTATGAAGCGTTCAGCCGCCGGCTCGCGATCCGCCGCTTGCTCGATACGCAGGCGTTGGCGCGGATGCTCGAGTTGGATGTGCCGACGACGCTTTGGGAGGAATCGCGCACGCGGCTTCTGGAGATGAACGTCATCGGTGTGTCACTCGACCGCATTCCTGAATCGCCTCGACCGGCGGTTTCGTTGGCCGACGCGCGCAAAGTGGAGAGCGACTTCGTCGTGCTCCGCACGATGCCGCGGTCGCTGCGCCAATTCTGGACGGCCCTCGATCGGCCTGCCTTGCCCTGCCCCCTTGTCGTTCGCGTTTTGAACGACGCAGGCCAACCGGTCATGGCGGGATTCGACCACGCCGGAACCAAGATCGCAGAATTCGACGCGGACTGGTCGCAGGGCTCGCAAGTGCGCGCCGGCATCGAGACGCCTCGGTCAGGACTGCGCGACTTCGGTTCTTGATCCGCGCTCGCGGGAACTCAGGAGACGCCCACGATTCCGCGACGGGTTTCTTACCGCAGCGCGATTCGTGGTGTAAACTGGCCATATGCCGAATTACTCAAAATATCTCGACGAACTCGTGCAGAACGCGCACCCCGATGGCGGTTGGGGCTACGCTCCCGATCAGGCGCCCCAACTCGAGCCGACGTGTCTGGCTCTGTTGGCCGCCGCGCTCGACGCGGACAAGCACGCGGCCGTCATCGCCCGAGGCCGACAGTTCGTCGAAAGCTGCCGCCGCGACGGAGGCTATCCCCTCGCCAAGGGACGCAGCGAAGCTCTCTGGTCGACCGCCCTCGTGTTGTTCACCGAAACCGTGCTGGGTTCGCCCGCCGAATCGCTGACGGCCACGGCCAGTTTTCTCCTCTCTTATAAAGGGCGCATTCCCAACGTCCCCAAACTCGACGAGATCACAACCGGCGACCCCAACCACGATATCGACCTCAACCTCGTCGGCTGGCCCTGGGCGGAAAACAACTTCTCCTGGGTCGAACCGACCGCCTGGGCGTCCCTCGCGCTGCGGCGCGTCGGCCAGGGCAATCAACCCCGCGTTCACGATGGCCTGGCCCTGCTCATCGACCGGGCCATGGACACCGGCGGCGTCAATTACGGCAATCGCCGCATCCTCGATAAAATCCTCGAGCCGATCCCCGGCCCCACAGCTCTCATGCTTTTGGCCCTGCAAGGCCGAACGCATGCCCGCATCGATGCTGCGGTGCAATACCTTCTCAGCGAACTGCACACCAAGGATCTGGAACACCTTTGCTGGGCGAAAATCGCGCTCGATTTCTATCGCCGGCAACCGGGCGTGGCCGAGGCTCTCAAACGGCTCGACGAACAGATTCCCGCCGCCTTCGAAGATCGCAAGAGCGTGCCGTGGGTGCGCCCCGCCAACATCCGTCTCGCGCTCGTCACCCTCGCGCTGGCGACCGATCACGTGAACGTGTTCCGCCTTCCCGAGACCGCGCCCGTCGCCAACATTCCGATGCCGCCGCCCAAATCCGAAAACCTCACGCTGGGCCAGCGCATCGGCGCCTGGTTTCGCGGCGTCGCTCTCCGCGGCGTCAGCAACATTCGCCCTTTCCCGGTCCTGTCGAGCGTCCACATCGCCCGCGCCACGGACTACGACGGCGATCTCGTCTCCATCTTGCAGCAGCAATATGAACATTTCCGCAGCACGGTGCCGCTCAAAGACAAACGCATCGTCTTGAAGCCGAACCTGGTCGAATACCATCGCGACAAGGTCATCAACACGAACCCGAAAGTGATCGGCGCCGTCATCGATTTGTGTCGACGCGAAGGAGCGGCGGAGGTCATCGTCGCCGAAGGGCCGGGACACTGGCGTAACGTCGAATATCTGGTCGCCGAAAGCGGCCTGGGGGATGTTCTTAAGGCGAAGAATGTTCGCTTCATCGATCTCAATCACGACGAGCCGATCAAACGCACGAACCTCGGCCAACTCACGGGCCTGGAATCGATTTACCTCGCGAAGACGATCGCGACCGCGGACGTCGTCATCTCGCTGCCCAAGCTGAAAACGCATCACTGGGCCGGGGCCACGTTGTCGCTCAAGAACTTGTTCGGCACGGTCCCTGGAATTTGTTACGGTTGGCCGAAAAACGAGCTTCACTGGCGCGGCATCGACAACAGCATCGTCGACATCGCCCTGACGCGGACGCCCGATCTCGCCATCGTCGACGGCATCATCGGCATGGAAGGGGATGGCCCGCTCAAGGGGGACGCGAAGGCTCTGGGCGCGCTGATCATGGGGCACGACTTGTTAGCCGTCGATGCGACCTGCTGCCGGCTCATGAAGATCGACCCCGACAAACTCGGCTATCTCGTCATGGGGCACGCCAAGCGGTTAGGCCGACTCAAGGAAAGCGAGATCGCGCAGCTGGGCGAGGCGATCGCCGACGTCGCCCAACCCTTCGCCCAGGTGGCTCATTTCCAGCATTTGCAAGTGAAGCCCGCGTAAGTCGCGCTCTGAGCCCGCAGCGCGGCGATCCCATTGGCTCACTTCGGCGAGACGCTTTCGAGCGCATCGATGGAAACGAGCTGATAAGCCGTTTTGCATTGATAGCAAGTCGTCCACGTGCCCGCCTTCGAAACCGGGAACGACACCTTACGTTTGCAAAACGGGCAGCGTGCGAGCACTTTGCGATTGCGGACGTCGAAGGCGCGATCGCGCAAGTGTTTCGAGCGCATCGCCCCGAAAAACGCCAGCCCTTGCACCAAAACCAGGACGACGAGCACGAAGAACGTAATCGCTCCTGATTGGCTCGGTTCGTTGGCGATGTCTTCGAGCGTCCCGATCGTCGGCACATAGTTCGCGCCGGCGCAGGTGGCGCAGACTCTCCCTGCGCCCTGGGGATTGTAGGGAATTTCTTCGCCGCACTTGGGGCAATGCATGTGCGTGAATCGTTGCGCCGTCGCCGGTTTGGCGGGCGCGCCCAGATCGAAAAGGTACCAGGCCAAGCCGACTGTGACGACGACCGCGAATGCGGCGACGCCGAGGAATAAGGTATCGCGGACCAGAACCGAAAGGGCTTCCTTGAGCGGCTTCATGACATGTCCTTACGCCTTGCGTGCGAGCGACCTCAGCGTTTCAATTGCAGCGTAAAACTGGGATTTTCGCCGGCGACGATCTTCACAGTCAATCCGGAGGTCGCCGGGTCTGCGTATTTGGCCGGCAGTTGATTGCGCGGCTTGTACATATCGTCCTTGATTTCCTTGGCGGTCGGCGGTTGGTAGCGGATCACCGAAACCTTGTACTCGCCGGGAGCGGCGCCGTCGTCGGTTCCGTACGAGGCGAGGGCGAATTTGCCGTCGCTTCCTGCCGTGGCGCGAGCTTCGGGGAAAAACTTCGACGGCGGATTGACCGGCGCCAGGCGAATGATGGCGTTGGGGATCGGCTTGCCGTCGAGCATCGCTTCGCCCTTCACGGGGTAAACCGTGTAGGTCGTCGAATCTCCGAATAAATTCGTAGGAAACCAGATATACATCAGCAGCAGGGCGACGGCCCCAGTGATCGCGAGCGGCTTGGGACGCTTCCAGCGTTCGAGCAGCGTGGGATCGTGATCGTCGTCGTTCGCCTCGACTTTCGAAACGGGGCGTTGGACGGGGCGAGGCAGCGGTTTCGGGGCCGCAGCCGTGGCCGGAGACGCGCCGCCGCCGGGAAAGAAGACCGCGTTGCAATTGCCGCACCGGAAACGGCCGCCGGACAGAACCTCGGCGGGCGGCAAGCGATGACGGCACAGCGGGCAGTCGATCGCCGCTCGGGACGAGGCGGACGGCGGCGACGCCGGCACGAACGCCAACGGCTTCGGTTCCGGTTCGGTTTTCGGGGCCGGCACGCTATCGAGCAACGTCTGGATATTGAGGTCGTCGCTGGCGGCAAAGTCGGCGGGATCGTCGAGCGGGATCAAATCGCCCGGAGCCGTCGGCGTAATCTCACGCGGCTCGGCCTTCTTGGTTTTCAGCGCGGCGGGCGTCGCCAGGGCCGTGCGCTTGGCTTTCTTCGCGGCCTTGGTCGGCGCGGGCGCTTCGTCGGCGGCCACCGCATCCGCTTCGATCAGGGTTTCAACGGCGGCCTTCGTGTCGAAAAGATCGGTCACGGTGTCGTCGAGGGCGCGGACATTGGTCATGGTCTCGACGGCGGCTTTGACGGGCTGGCTTTCGCGCGGCGGCGGGCTCGTCGGGGGCGCGGCGGTCGTGAGCACGGCGGGCGCGTCGTCGGTATGAATTTCGAGGTCGACCGATTCCGTGTCCTCCGGCTTCGGCGGACTGGGCCGGCGCGTTTCTTCGACGATACGAAGGGGGGTCACGGCGGCCGACGGACGTTCGATGGGAGCGACGCGCAACGACGAAGTTCGGGGCGTCTCAACGACGATCGTCCATTCGGGGGGCTTCGGAGCGGCTCCTCCCGCACGCCGCTGACGCAGGCCGTCGATGGCGTTGGCGAGGTAGACGCTGGCCTGATCGCGTTGCTGGTCGGCGAAGGGCTGATTCCAAGAATTGAGCAGCACGTTCGCGTCGAGTTGCAAGGCCCGCGAATAATCGACGAGCGCCTGCTGGATGTCGCCGCGGGCGTGCAGGAGGACGCTGCGTTGGGCGTATCCCTGAGCGTTGCCGGGTTCGAGGGCGATGAGCCGCGAAACATCGGCGAGGGCGCCGTCGAGATCCCCTTGGCTCATGCGGGCGAGGCTTCGTTCCTGGTAGGCGAGGGCCAACTGAGCGTCGAGGCGGATCGCTTCGTCGAGTTCGGCGACACCCTTCGCGTCGTCCCTGGAATGCAGGAGGACGAGGCCGCGAATGAGCCGGGCGATGGGCGAGGTGGGTTCGAGTTCGGTCGCGCGGTGGGCGTCGGGAAGAGCTTGAGCGACGTGACCGAGCCGATCGTGCACGACGGCCCGGCTGGCGTAGGCGATCGCCAGTTCTGGATTGAGCGCCAGCACGCCGTTCAGGTCGACCAGGGCGCGCTGCCAGCGGCCGTTTTGAATGGCGATTTTGCCGCGATGATACAACGCTGCGAAATGCCCGGGCTCGCGCTGCAGGATGTCGTCGAGATCGGCATGAGCCCGCGTGAGATCCCCGGTCACCCGGCACAGTTTCGCTCGATTGAGAAAGATGGAAACGTTGCCGGGATCGAGGCGCAACGCTTCGGTGTGGTCCGCCAGAGCTTCCGCTCGGTCGCCGAGATATTCGTGAGCCAGGCCGCGGCACGTCAGGGCGAGCGCGTTGCCCGGAGCGAGGCGAAGGACGTCGGTGTAATCGCGAATGGCGAGTTGATGATCGCCGAGGCGGCGGTGGGCGTGGCCGCGATGCAGCAAGGCGCCGACGTGCTGCGGGTTCAATTTCAGGACTCGATTGAAGTCCTGAATGGCGGCTTCGGAGTCATCGATGTCGATGAGGATCTGGCCGCGCTGCTGGAGCGATTCGACGCTGTCGCCGTCGAGTTCGATGGCGGCCGTGAAATCGTCGAGGGCGGCATCGACATCGTGGAGGTGCAGCGCCGCGGTCGCCCGAATTTGAAACGCGAGCGGCTGCCGTTCGCTGATGGCGAGCACGGCGGCGGCGTCCGCCCTGGCGCGTTCGAAATCGCCGATCTGCTGATAGACGAGCGCCCGGCCCAAAAGCGGCGCGATGGCCGAAGGCGTGAGATGGACGGCGACCTGATAATCCGACAAAGCGCGGCGCGGCTCGCCTTGAAGTCGGTACGCGTCGGCGCGGCGTGCGTACAACTCCGCCCGCTTCGAGTCGATCTTCAGGCCGCTGGTGAAGTGAACGATCGCCTGTTTAAAATCCGCATTCTCCATGCGCTCGATGCCGCGCTGGAGCTGGAATTCCACATCGTCCCGTTTCGGCAGGACGGAAGCGCCGGGCTGTTCCGGGGCGTCGAGCAAGGCCGACCAGGCGGTTTCGTGCTGCGGCAACAGC
>JBAXFO010000129.1:0-9443 GCA_037139885.1 Planctomycetota bacterium | reverse complement strand
CACGAGAAGGTTCTTAATATTATGAGCGTACGAACCCGCCATGATGCCGATGTTGGCGAAAAGTTGCGATTTGAGCTCGAGATTTTGGCGCTGGGCTTCGTCGTGCTGACGTTCCGCTTCCTGGCGGCGGAGCTCCTCTTCGAGCCGTAAGCGCTCGGCGCGGCCAGCCTGTTGCTCAGCCTCGAGGCGCTGGCGTTCTTGCTCGCGCTGCCGGCGCTGGAAGACGACGAACCAGGCCGTGCCGATGACCGCCGCCAGCAAGCCGAGGCCGGCGAGCAGGAGGCGTCTCGTCGCTTCTTGCCGTTCCTTGGCTTGCACCTGGTGATAAGCATGTAGGTGATATTGCACGGTCACCGACGCGCTGTCGGAGACGGGTTCGTCTTTCAGCTCGCGATACTGGCTGGCTTCGCGCGGAAGCTGCGAATCCCAGTCGATGGGCGTTAAATGATAGCGCGGGTCGAAGCGAACCGTGAGGCGATAGACGAGGGGGAACAGCGGGAGTTGGCCGCGATAGAGCCGGGTCGGGGGATTGCCGAGGGCTTTGAGAAACTCCTGAATCTCTTCGCGTTTGATGCCCAGGCGTTGTTCGTGGGCGCGCAGCTCGTTCGTCAACAGGTCGCGGGCTGCGTCGCTCGACTGGGCGATCCGGGCTTTGAGATCGTCTTCGCGGCGGACCATGTCGACATAGGCGCGCGCGAGTTCGGAAAGGTTCGACGATTCGATGCGGGCCTCGCGGATCCACTCGCGCATCGCATCTTCGTCGAACAGTTCGGTGCCGCGCAGCCAGACGGAGATCGGGCCTTTGAGCGTGAAAAGCATGACGCCCAACAACACGAGAGGCACGGCCAGGCCGCCGATGCGGCGGAGACGCCGGGTCAATTCAGCGCGCATCGTGGACGGCCTCTTTCTCCGCGGAGCGGTCGTAGAGCACGGGCAACGGCTCGCCGACACGCTGCCAGAGCGTGCGGCCGCGCAGGCGTTCCATCTGGTAAACGCTCAGGCTGGCTTCGGGCAGAACGCGTTTGTCGTCGAAGAACGGTTTCAGCCAAACGATGTGTTCACCGGTGCCGGCCGTGCGATTGCCCTCGGCGTCGAAGAAGGGGACGCCATTGGCTCCGGGAGCGATATCGCCTCCAGGGACGATTCCCGTGCCGCGCCAGAGGACGCCGCGCAGGCGTTCGAGCGCCTGGTCCGAATTGGCGACCAACTCGCCATCGCGAAAGCTGGCGAGAACGACCGCTTCGATGAGGTCGCGAAAGAGCAGGAGATCTTGCGTGCTCGTGGTGTCGGGGCGGTTGCTCCCGGCCGGCTTGCCGCCGAAGCCCGAAGCGGGGTCGATCGGATTGCGATGGCAGAAGACGATGAGCGGCACCGGCATGTCCTGCACATTCCAGGCGACATCGCGATCGCGATAAAGACTGTTGAACGAAATCGAATCGCCGTTGGCGACGACGATGTTGTCGAGCTCCGACGGCGAACGCCGGCAGAGCGTCCGCAAGAATCGGCGCGCCCGCTGCGTCCCCGTGGGCAGGACGAGCAACTGCGGCAGTTCGGGCCGGAGGGCGGCGTTCCCGAGAAACAAACCTACGGCCATTTCTTCGCGGGGATTGGGCTGATAATAATCCCCGACGCTGTAATTGATCGAATTTTCATCGAACGGAAACGGGGCGTCTTTCTTGAACTTGTCGAGGTAGCGTTCGAAGAACAGCTTGCGGAACGAATTGGCGAGATCTTTGGAATAGCCGTCGTCGAGCCAGGTCAGCGTGAAGAGCGAGAACGGCGGCCCCTTGGGATCCGCGACCTTGGCTTGCGGCGGCCAGACCTTGGGATTCTGCTGCACGAAATCGAGCATCGCTTCGACCATGAGCGTGTTCGTGAAGGCGAAGCGAAACGAGCGGCCCGGATAAACCGCCATGAGCCTCGGCCAATCGTCGTTGTCGAGTTCGAGTTCGGGCTTGCCGGGAGGGAGATAGCGCTCGGCGGTGGCGGTGGTGATGAGAAGCAGCGGCGGCGGGCCGGACCAATCGTTGCGCACGCGTTCGAGAATTTCCGCCAAGACAAGGGCCCGATCGCTCGTGTCGCCGCCGACGATCGCGAGCGGCGGCGTCGCCCGGCGTTTGAGGTTATGCACCCAGTGTTGGGCGTCGGTCACGGCGCTGAGCTTGTACCAACGAATCCAGAGAGTTCCCGATTTGGGAAAATGCAGGCCGATCTCGGGGACGTCGGCCGTGAGGGGCAGGAAGGCCCGTTCCGTGTCGAGTTGCATGGGGGCGCCGCCGTGAATCTCTTCCCACTGCTCGGCCAAGACACGGACCGCCTTGACGAGCCGTTCCCAGGCTTCGCCGCTCGTCGCCGACGCGATCCAGGCGATTTCCTGATCGCCCGCGGGCACAGCCTTGACCCGCCCCGGCCCCAGAGGAGTCCAGAGAGGCGTCCAGAAGCTTTGGCCGCGCAGGGCGAAATACGCGACGACCGCGAGCGCCAGGGCGAGCAGGGAGCCGATCGCGATGCGTTTCATGAAGGGATGACTCCTTGGTTAGCCGCTGCCGCGCCCGCGGCACACCAATCATACTCGCGGATGTTTCCGATGCACATCGCACTTCTCCAGGGATAGAATAGCATGGTCGCGCCGACGACTGCCGTTGGCCTTCCCCACGACCAAACTCCGTTAAAACACTCATGGATCATTTCTCTTATCGTCAGCGCGTCCTTCACTGTGAAGACGTCGCCATTCCGGCCCTGGTCGAGAAGTTCGGCTCGCCGCTGTACGTCTACAGCAAGGCGACGCTGCTGCATCATCTCAAGCAGTTGCAAACCGCCTTCGCCGAGCTCGACCCGCTCATCTGCTACAGCGTCAAAACCAACGGCAACATCAACCTCGGCAAACTGATGGCCGACCATGGCTCCGGGTTCGACGTGACCAGCGGCGGGGAATTGTATCGGGCGTTGCAATCGGGGGGCACGGGGCCGAAGATCGTCTTCGCGGGCGTCGGCAAGACCGATGCGGAAATCCGCACCGCTCTGGAAAACGATGTTTTGCTCTTCAATGTCGAAAGCGAAGGCGAGCTGATCGCCATCGGCGAGGTGGCCAAGAGCATGGGGCGGACGGCGCAGGTGGCGTTGCGGGTCAATCCGGATCTACCGCCGAAAACGCACGCCAAGACCGACACGAGCGTCAAAGGCGTCAAATTCGGGCTCGATATCGATACGGTGCTCGAGTTCGCCCAGAAGATGGTGGGCCACCCAAGTGTCCGCATTGTGGGGCTTCATATGCATCTTGGCTCACCGATTCTCTCGGCAGAACCCTACCGCCAGGGGATCGAGAAAGGCCTCGTCTTGATCGACCGGCTCCGCCGCCAGGGGCATCAAGTGACATACTGGAACATGGGCGGCGGCTTCGGCATCAACTATCGTCGGCAAGAAGCGCTCCCGGCGAAGGCGTTCGCGGACGTGATCGTGCCGGGCGTCAAGAAGGCGGGCTGCAAGCTGATTCTCGAGCCGGGTCGCTTCATCGTCGGCAATGCGGGCATTCTGGTAAGCCGGGTCATCTATACGAAAGATTCCGGGGGCAAGCATTTTGTCATCCAGGACGCCGCCATGAACGATTTGATCCGTCCGACGCTGTACGATTCGTTCCACCGCATCTGGCCGGTGGCGCCGGCTGCGAATGTGCCGTGTCCGCCGGACGACTTCGAAGCGGAGATTCCGAACACGGTCCTCGTCGATGTCGTCGGGCCGGTTTGCGAATCGGGAGACTTCCTGGCCAAGAACCGGGCCTTGCCGCAGCTCCAGCGCGGCGATCTCCTGGCCACCTTCAGCGCCGGAGCTTACGGCATGGCCATGAGCTCGAACTACAACGGCCGACCGCGTGCGGCGGAGATCCTGATCGACGGCGCCACGGCGAAGGTGATCCGCCGTCGGGAGACGTTCGAAGATTTGATTCGTCCGGAAATTGAAATTTAACGCTGCGTCGGGGAGACGGCCACGGTCGTCTCCCCGAGCGGCGGGCTTTTGTTTGAGAGGACTTCCCGTGCGTTCGTTCATCGCTCTTGCCGCCGTCCTGTTTCTCGTTCCCTTCGCCGTGGCTCAGGACGACGCCAATCGCAAGGCGACGCGAATTCTCCTCGACAAGGCGGAAGAAGAATACCGCACCTATTTCAAACGACCGAACACCGCCATCGCGCTTTGGGCCGCCATTAAATTCGAAGTCGATGTGGGCAAGTTCGATCTCGCCGCCCTGCATCTCAATCGCCTCGTCAACGATGAAAAACTGAAGGCCGACCAGGTCGACGAGGATCTCTTCAAGATCGAAAGCGTTGAGGGCATGAACAGCTTCCTGCGGCTGCTGCGCGTGGAACGCTGGTCCGATCATCCGCCCTTTCAAAAAGAGGCCGAGGCCAACGTCAAGCTCTTCTTCGAACGGCTCAATGCGGTCGTCGAACGCAAGCTCTCCGACTCCGAGCGCATCAACAAGTTCATCAAACAACTCGACGCCGAGACGCCCGAGGAGCGAACCTTCGCGTTCGTGCAACTCAATCGTTCGCGCGAACGGGCGGTTCCTTATCTCGTCGAAAAATTGATCGAGTCGCAGGGCCAACCGCTGCAGCATCGCATCATCGAGGCCATGATCGCTCTCGACCCCGAGACGGTGCCGGCGTATCTCGAAGTCCTCAAAGCCCGCGACGCCCAGGACGCCCGCGAACAAGAGCTCCGGCTCACGCTGCTCCGCATCCTCCGCAAGCGGGGCGACGCCCGCGTCGTGCCGTATCTTTGGCATCTGTCGGCCTCGCGCATGTATCCGCCGCAAATCCGCGACACCGCGCGCAACTTCCTCGCCGAATTTTTAAAGGTCGACAAGGATGTGTTGCCCCCCTCGAAACTGGCGCTCACCGAGCTCTCGAATAAGTACTTTCAGCATCAGGTCAAATTCCCCGAGAAGATCCGCTTCTGGAAATGGGACGGCCAAAAGATCTCTCTCGAACCGGTCGAATTGAAAGTCGCCGACGCGGAGGAGCTCTTCGGCTTGCGTTACGCTCTCGAAGCCCTCGAACTCGACGCCAGCTACATCCCCGCTCAGCTCTCGTTCCTCAACATGACGCTCGAACGGACATTGCTCCGCGATTTCGAGAACTCCGTCACCAAGCCGATGCCCCCCGCCGCGCAACGCCTCTTCGCGACGCTCGACGCCGATCTGCTGTTGCGGCTTCTCGATCGGGGCTATGAAGAAAACAACATTCCCGTCATCCTCGGCGCCGTCCGCGCCCTCGGCGATCGTGGCGAGACGCGGGCCGCCAAACCTTCGGCGTTCGGCTTGCCTCAGGGCGTGATTCGCGGCCTCTACTATCCCGATCGCCGCGTGCAATTTCAGGCGGCGAACGCGCTGCTCAAGATGCCGGTCGACCAGACGCCCGTCGCCGCGGCCCGCACTGTCGATGTGCTCCAGCGTCTCGCGACCATCGGCGAGGCCCCGGCCGCCCTCGTCGTCGGATCGTCGGCGGACAAGCTCGGCGAAGCCTTGAACGCGGTGAAAGAAGCCGGCTTCACGCCCATCGCCGTCAAATCGATCCAGGACGGCCTCACTCGCGCCCGCTCCCTCGGCAACATTGAAGCCATCTTCCTGATGCCCGGGATCATGCTCAACGAACTTCCCTACGCCCTCACGCAAATCCGCGGCGACATCGATCATGGCCAGATCCCGGTCCTCGTCGTCGCCCCGGCCGATGACGTGCCGCAGTATCAGCGGATCGTCGCCCGCGATCGCAACGTGAAGGTTCTTTCCGAGTCGCTGCTCGGCTCGGCCGAAGAGATCAAGAAACAGATCGACGACATCGTGACCCGTTTGAGCGTCGCGAAGTTGACGACCGACGAACGCAAACTGATCGGGGCCCGCACGCTCGACCTGCTTCATCAAATGGCTCGCAACCAGATTCCGGGATACGACGTTCGCCCCGCGTTCGAGAACGTCGCCCTCGCCCTGAACTCGGCCGACAACGCCCCGGTCGCTCTCGAAATCCTTGGCCGTTTCCCCGGCACCGCCCCGCAGATCAAGCTTGCGGATTTCGTTCTCGACCCGACGAAGGACGCCCTGCGCGTCGCCGCCGCGCGAGAACTCAACCGCCATGTCCAGCGCAACGGCTTGCTCGTCCCCAAGGGTCAGCTCGACAAGCTCAAGGATCTTTACCAGGCCAAAGAAACGGAGGTTCCATTGCGAACGGAACTCGCGTTTCTGGTCGGCAGCCTGCCGACGACGCCGACGCGCGACGGTCGCTTGATCTTCCAGTATCGTCCCGACGTACCGGCCGTGCCGGCAGCGCCGCCTGCGCCGCCTGCGGAAAAGAAGGACGAATAGCGAATTGGTTCGTCGCGCCCGCGACGGAACTCACCCTTGGAGCCGACCATGGCGCATCCGACTCGTCTCATGCCCGCCGAAACTTCCCTTGTCGTGGTCGACGTCCAGGAAAAGCTGCTCCCGAAGATTCCGTACGCCGACCGCCTCGTTGCGAACATTCGCTTTCTGCTCGAAGTCGCCGAACTCCTCGACGTGCAGCGCCTCGCCACCGAACAATATCCCAAAGGCCTCGGCGCGACGGTTCCCGCGCTTGCCGAGAAAACGCCCTCGCCCCGAGCGGATAAAGTCGGCTTCAGTTGCTGCGCTATTGATTCGTTCGTCCCGGAACTTTACCGCACGCAGAAAAAACGCATCGTCCTCACCGGCATCGAAACGCACGTTTGCATTCTCAACACCGCTCTCGATCTGCTCGCGGAAAGCTTCTGGGTTTACCTCCCCGTCGACGCCGTCGGCAGCCGCTTCGCCATCGACCACGAGACGGCGCTGCGGCGCCTGGAAGGCGCGGGCTGCATCCTCACGACCACCGAAACGATCGCCTTCGAATGGCTCGGCGGCGCCAATCATCCGAAGTTCAAGGAAACGAGCCAATTGATCCAGACGCGGATGGCGCAATCGAACTTGCTGCCATAATTTCGCCAAAACCTCACGTTTTTACAGCAATTCTTCGCGCTTTGTAAGAAATGCCTCGCTCGCCTTTGCATTTCCTGCAACGCTCGGCGCCGCCTTGATCGCGAAAAACGTCTTTTCGTCAAATTTATCCTTTTGTGAAATAACGACTTGCGACCAATCCGTTTCGTGTCAAGACGTTTTCTCGGCCGCTTGGCATTGGCCGTGCATTGTCTTCTTGCGTCAACAACGGAACTTAAAAAACTGACTCCCTGCTCTGGAGAAGAAGCCATGCAAATCGAACTGTTGTGCACCTGCTGTGCGTGTCGGTTGACGGCCCCGCCGGAAGCGAGCGTCGAAGAAGTTTTCGACCGCATGCTCGACGAAGGCCCCCACTTCTCCCTGGGCGACGGCAACACCTTCGAAGACATGATCTTCAACACCCTGCTCGACGAAGACTCGATCTTCTGCCCCGATTGCGGCGAACCGGTCTCCGTCAGCGAAGAGTCGCTCAGCCAACTCGCTCAAGAAGCGCTGATGCACTTCTAACCCGATCACCCCCGCGTTCTCCCCTCCTCGCCGCCCATGGGATTCCCCTGTCCCATGGGCGGTTTTCATTGCAGGCACGTTACGGTTGCTTCCATCGCGCGAGCCAACCTTCCAGGCGCCCCGATTTCAGCAAGCTCACCAAAACCGCCACCCCGAACAGGACAACGCTCGCCAAAATCTGGTGCGCCCCCGCCAGCAGCCCGCGGAAGCTTTGATAAAGCTGCCAGACCATCCGGATCAACCAACCCCCCAGCACAAAGCCCGCCATGACGAGCACATTGCGATCCCGCAGTAAAAACCCGTAGCACCCCAGAGCCGTTCCTGCCGCGAGCGGATACGCCGGCGCCCAGGCGAGCGGCCCCGGTCCATCTCTCAGGGGAATCAGCGCCGTCGCGAACGAGATCAGCGTGAGCGTCGCGCCCGCTCCCAGTCGAAGCCCCCGGGCTCCGCGTCCGTTGCAAAGGGCCCCGCCCGCCGCCAGCGTCACGACAAACGCATGCAGCGCCACGAAGACATCGAGCGTCGGGAAGAGCTTGAAGGGATCTCGGCCGACCAGGATCAGCGCCCCGATGGCCGCCAGCCACCAGTGCCCGGCTCGGCGCTTCCGCCACCCCAGGCCAAGCTGCAGCGCCAGCGCCGCCGTCAACGGCACGAGCGACACCGAAGCTCCGCGCGTCGAGAAGTCGCGGCCCAGAAACGTCATCGCGACCAGCATGCCCGTCAGCGCCCCGAGCGAGCCTTCGACGCCGCGCAGGGCCGCATAGAAATAAAAACCTGCCGTCAGCGCCAACGTCAAGAAGACGGGATCGCCTCCCAACCGTTGCCGCACGATGGCGGCGAATCCCGAGGCCACGCGATCGTGCCCAAGCGGCGCCAGCGCCAGCGCGACCAACGCCAGCGGCAGCAGCAGAGCCGTGTTCTTCACGATCATGTTTCTGCTGACCAAACCCGCCTCCAGCAGAAGAACGGCCAGGCACATGCCAAAGGGTACGAGGAAATACCCGTCGAAGATCGTCGCCGCCCCTTGGGCCCGATCGAGCCAGTGCATCGAATAGCAAAGCAAAAACGCCCGCGCCGGCGCCGCCAGCGCAAACACGCCAAAGACCACCCACGGATAAAGCGGCCACTCCCACGGACTGCCGTTATCGCGAACGTAATCCGCCCCACGCCGAATCGCCGGCAACAACGTCAGGAAGGCCAGGCCGGCCGTGGTCGCGAAACCGAACACGCCCCATTGCACCGCCTCCGCTTGCGGATTGTCGAGGAACGGACTGAGCGCTGCCGGATAAAGAAAGAAGACCGCCAGGAGCAAATAATAAGGCCCACGAAAACCCAGCGGCAGCACAAGACGCATGCCGCGCAGCACAATCTCGCTCACCAACACCGCAATGCCCAGCCCAACGAATTCGCAAAGAACCGCCCGTCCCGGCTGCGCGACGAAGAGATCGTCAAACGTCACCGACGTGGCCAGAAACATGACGACGACAAGCAACAGCACGGTGCGCACGTCCTCCCAGACATTGCCGAACCGCACGAGCGCCAGCGCCGTCGCTGCGAGCAAAAGCGTATAGCCCGCCAACCCCGTCATCATGGCGCCGATCTCAATGGCCCGAGCATCGGCCCCAAACGACGCTCGCATCCCCAAGAGAAAGAGGGCGGCGCTGATGACGTAAAACGGATTGCTCGTGCACAACCGGCGCACGAACCAATGTTGACGCCAGGGAGGGGCCAACGGCCCCGGATGAATCGCCATGGGAAGACCTCAGAAATGTCGGGAGAAATCGCGAGGTCCGGATCAACAAGAGATGAATAAGACGATCACGGCCCCGGTCCCGTATCCCTGCATACTCGCGGCAAGGGGCGAAAGTTTCAGGTCCGCCGACGGGGATTGGCGAGGGTTCGCGGCTCTCCGCAGGAGAGCGCTGGCAGGTTCCCATGC